>JAYTTM010000729.1:0-4796 GCA_043745055.1 Chitinophagaceae bacterium
CTGATGGTACTGCACAACAATGCGGGAGAGTAAGTAGTTGCCATATTCTTTTAAAAAGCCTCAACATTTACTTGTTGAGGCTTTTTTGTGTTTAGGAGAATTGTTTACATAAATTAAAGTTTCAGTTATTGTATTAAATATAAAAGGACTAATGAAGTAATTTCAATAGCCTTTTTTTAATTTAAATATGGTTATATGACTGATTTTAAATTAAATAAAATTTCTGGTAATTCAACTTATTTAATTTAGGTAGCCCATGCTTTATCGCCTTTTTTATAAGGCAAATTACCGTCGTATTTACCAGGTACAGCTATGTATCTTAATGCTTGCGTAGCTCCTTCTTTTGAATTAAAATAGCCTAGCAAAGTCAATTCCTTCATCATTCGGAAATAATGTGAAGGCGCATCTTTTTCTTTTTTACTTTGAAACTCTTTTTGTTCTTTATCTAACTCTGTCAATAATTCTGTGCGCTGGGAAGCAGTTACTTTTAAAAAAGAATTGCTGAATTTCTTTTCACTTAATTCATCTATTTTTAAGAGACCATCTGTAAATATTTTTTGTTCTTTTTTATCATAGCAATCCAACACCATGGTTGCCATAAAATTTCCAACATTGGCAGCCTTAGCGCCAGGGCTTGTTGTAGTTGGTAATATTGTGTCAGCAATTTCATTCATAAAAGCAATTTTGCTTTCTGTGAACATTGCGTTTACCTGTTTATCGGTAGCTTTACAGCCTTCTGCAGTAAAGATTGTTCCGCCTACAATTGAGCCCCCAAGTAGTAAGCTGATGTTTTGAATTAGTTCTCTTCTATTCATAAAATGTTTTTTTAATATTTGTATAGATTTAATGTTATTATAAAAATGATTGTATTATAAATTCCTCTTTTTTAATTCACTTACAGCAAAATCAGCAGCCCTTGCAGTTAAGGCCATATAGGTTAGTGATGGGTTAACACAAGCTGCAGATGTCATTGCTGCACCGTCTGTCACAAAAACATTTTTAGCATCCCAAACCTGGTTGTTTTTATTTAATACAGATGTTTTTGAATCATTACCCATACGAGCCGTTCCCATTTCGTGTATGCCATGTCCCATATTATGCCCGCTGTCATGGCCGGAAACATTTTTAGCTCCTGAATTTTCTAGCATTGCTATTGACTCTTTTAATATGTCTATACGCATTTTCTTTTCATTCTCTTTTAGTTCAGCATCCATAGCCAGTATAGGTAGCCCCCATTTATCTTTTCTTGTTTTATCCAATGAAATTTTATTTTCATGATAAGGTAAAACTTCACCAAACCCTCCCCAACCAATTTGCCATTCACCTGGTTCGGAAATTGCATCTTTATAATTGGCACCAATATTCATTTCTGCAATTTCTCTGTTCCAACCAGTTCTGCTGGCGCCGCCCTGAAAACCATAGCCACGAAGGAAATCTCTCTTATCTCCAAATAAATTGGCAAACCTAGGTATATAGGTACCATTTGCTCTTCTGCCGTACACATATTTATCTTCAAAACCTTCTATAGTACCCGATGCTCCTATGTTGTAATGATGATCCATTACATTATGGCCGAGCTCGCCACTGCTGCTTCCCAGGCCATCCTGCCATATATCTGTTGCAGAATTCATTAATACCCATGCAGAATTTAAAGCAGAGGCATTTACAAAAACAATTTTGCTGTAATATTCATACGTTTTATTGGTTTCTGAGTCTAGCACTTCAACGCCTTTGGCTTTTTGAGTGTCTTTATTGTACAATATTTTTGTTACAATTGATAATGGTCTTACAGTTAAATTACCTGTAGCTTTTGCTGCTGGCAGGGTAGATGATTGGGTACTAAAATAACCACCAAAAGGACATCCTTCCCAACAACGGTTTCTGAATTGGCAGGCTGTTCTTGCCTGTAATGGAGCCGTTAAATTTGCTACCCTTCCTATTATAAGATGACGCTGGTTATTATAATGTTTTTTGAGTCTTGCAGCAACGTCTTTTTCTACACAATTTAAATCCATTGGAGGTAAAAACTGACCATCAGGCAAATGCGGTAAGCCTTCTAAAGATCCACTGATACCTGCAAATTTTTCTACATAATCGTACCAGGGCGCTATATCCTTATATCTTATTGGCCAATCTATGCCATGGCCATCGTGTAAGTTTGCTTCAAAATCAAAATCACTCCAACGATAGCTTTGTCTTCCCCATAAAAGAGAGCGCCCACCCATGCGATAGCTTCGCCACCAGGTGAAAGGTTTTATTTCTGTATAAGGAGAATCAACTTCATTGGTCCATGCATCCATTACGCTTTCACTTGCTGCCCAGCCACGGTGTATTACCGGATAATCTTTTTTCTGTTGTTCAGTTGTCTTTCCCCCATGTTCAAACTGCCATGGATCTATGCTGGCGGTTTTATAGTCTTTAATGTGTTCATGATTAGGGCCACGTTCCAACATCAATACTTTTAACCCTTTTTCAGTAAGTTCTTTTGCAGCCCAGCCACCGCTGATGCCCGAACCAATTACAATAGCATCATAGGTATTTTGAGCTACTGCCTTGGTATTTATATTAGTTGAGTCGCCTGGCATATGTTATAGGTTTTGTTTTTTTAATTCTTCTACGGCAAAATTGGCTGCTCTGGCAGTTAATGCCATGTAGGTTAATGAAGGATTTACGGCAGCAGCTGAAGTCATGCAGGCGCCATCAGTTACAAAAATATTTGTAGCATCCCATAGCTGGTTATTCCCATTTAATACAGATGTTTTAGGGTCTTTACCCATGCGGGCAGTGCCCATTTCATGAATGCCACGACCTGGAGTGCCATCGCCATCATGGGAACGTACATTTTTAACGCCTGCCGCTTCCAGCATTTCTTTTGCATCGTTAACCATGTCTATACGCATTTTTAATTCATTTTCTTTTAGCTCGCAATCAATTGATAAAACATTTAATCCCCATTTATCCTTTTTAGTTTTATCAATTGTTACCTGGTTTTCATGATAAGGCAAAATTTCGCCAAAACCACCCATCCCCATCGACCATTGGCCTGGTTCAGTTAACGCATCTTTAAAGGCTGCACCTATATTTAGTTCAGCTACATCTCTTTGCCAACCGTTTCTGTTTGCTCCGCCCTGGTAGCCAAACCCTCTTACATAATCTCTTTTATCTCCAAATAAATTCCGGTAACGGGGAATGTAAACTCCATTTGGCCTGCGGCCATAAATATATTTATCTTCATATCCCTCTACATTTCCACCTGCACCTACTCCCAGATGATGATCCATCAGGTTGTGACCTAATTCTCCGCTACTGCTGCCTAATCCATCCGGCCATATATCAGTTGCAGAGTTCATTAATATCCAGGCTGTATTTAAAGTACTGGCGTTTAAAAATAAAATCTTACTAAAATATTCATAGGTTTTGTTAGTTTCTGCATCAAGCACTTCTACACCTTTTGCTTTTTTTGTGTCCTTATCATAAATAACTTTTGTAACGATAGAGAATGGTCTCAATGTTAGGTTACCGGTTTTTTGAGCTGCTGGTAAAGTAGCAGACTGGGTACTGAAGTAAGCACCAAATGGGCAGCCTAACCAACATTTATTTCTATATTGACAATTGGTTCGGTCGTTGTGAGGCAAGGTTAAATTGGCAGTACGGCCAATAATCATTGTACGGGCATTTTTATAATGCTCTTTAATTCTTGCCGCCACGTCTTTTTCTACAATGTTTAAATCCATCGGCGGCATAAACTGTCCATCTGGTAACTGTGGCAGGTTTTCTATAGATCCACTGATGCCTGCAAATTTTTCTGCATAATCGTACCAGGGTGCAATATCCTTATATCTTATAGGCCAGTCAACGCCATGACCATCCTGGGCATTGGCTTCAAAATCAAAATCGCTCCAGCGATAGCTTTGACGGCCCCACATTAAAGAACGACCACCTACATGATAACCCCTAAACCAGTCAAATCTTTTTACTTCTGTGTAAGGGTTGTCTTTATCACTGGCCCACCATTTTAAATTCATTTCGTTTAAAGGATAATCTCTTTTTAATACAGGATAATCCTGTATCATTTGCTGTGTGCGGCCACCAGCATGAGGAAATTCCCAGGGGTCTTTATTTGTATTTACATAGTCTTTGATGTGTTCAATATTTTCGCCACGTTCCAACATCAAAACCTTTAAACCTTTTTCTGTTAATTCTTTTGCAGCCCATCCACCGCTAATGCCGGAGCCTACTACTATTGCATCGAATGTATTGTTTGCCATTTTACTTTAATTGTATTTAAAATTATTTTTAAAAATTTAGGATTGCGCTTTAAATATCACAAAGCAAAATTGCATCTTTCAATGATTTCAATTTGTCTTCTTTTGCCGGTATAAATTCCTGTGCTACATAATCATTAAAACCTGTTGCTTTAATTGCTCTCATAATAGCAGGATAATAAAGCTCCTGCGATTCGTCAATTTCATGCCTTCCAGGTACTCCTCCGGTATGATAATGGCCAAAGTACTGGTGGTTTTCATTGATAGTACGTATCACATCTCCTTCATCTATCTGCATGTGGTATATATCGTACAACAATTTAAAATTTGGTGAACCTACTCTTTTACAAAGCTCTACGCCCCATGCACTTTTGTCGCACATATAGTCTTTGTGATCTATTTTACTGTTGAGCAATTCCATCTGTAGCGTAACACCATTTTTTTCTGCAAGGCCAATAATTTGTTTAATGCCTTCAGTTGCATTTTTTAATCCCGTTTCATCGTCCATTCCACGTCGGCTGCCGCTAAAGC
>JAYTTM010000730.1:0-4795 GCA_043745055.1 Chitinophagaceae bacterium
CTTATGCCCGGCTCAAACAGCCTTGATTTCTTAACGGATTATGTTGAAATTTTCTAGCACTTTTTATTAGAGGCCGTAGCAATATTCGTTTGCGAAGTAAATGCCTAATTCTATAATTTTATTAACTATCGGTTAACTCATCAATAACCAGCCAGTAACAAATTGGTAACCTTGTCTTAATAGTACTATATGTGCTTTGCATAAAATATAAAAATTATGAGAATGAGAGTTTTATTGTTAATGTTTATAGTGTTAACAGGGATAAAATCAATTGCACAGGAAACAACCTCCACATTAAGCGGAAGTGTAAATGATGAAAAAGGGGGTAGAGTGCCGGGCGCCACAATACAGGCTACACATATTCCAACAGGAGCAGTTAGTAAGACCCAATCAAATAATAAAGGTCTTTATATATTAACTAATTTAAAGCCTGGCGGTCCTTATACCATCACAATAAGTTTTGTAGGCCATGCGGAACAAACGGCTGAGAATGTAAATCTTTCCTTAGGAAGTAATCCTGATCTTAATATAGTTTTAAAACAGGAGAACAAGAATCTTAAAGAAGTGGTAGTAACCAGTCAAAAAAGAATGACTGGTGTAAGTATTGGAAGAGCTCAAATGAATGTGTTACCTACTTTGGGCAGAAGCCTTAGCGACTACACCAGGTTAACGCCTCAATCTAATAACAACTCCTTTGCAGGCAGTAATTTCCGGTATAATAACCTTACTATTGACGGGGCTATTAATAATGACGCTATTGGATTTAGTAACTCCTTTGGTGGTACCAGTGGCGGTGGCCAGTCTGGTGCAGCGGGGGCAGGTACCCGTACTAATCCCTATAGTATCGATGTGATACAGGAAGTGCAGGTGCAGTTAGCACCTTATGATGTGAAACTGGGCAACTTTACAGGAGGCAGCGTAAACGCAGTTACTAAAAGCGGTACCAACGAATTTCATGGTTCTGCATATGTTTACGGACGTAACCAGGCATTGGTTGGTAAAAGTGTGGATGGCCAGAAAACAAGTATTGGATCTGACTTTCATGATTACCAGTTTGGTGCTACAATTGGTGGTCCCATCATTAAAAATAAGGCATTCTTTATAGTTAATTACGAGCAAACACGCCGTGATGAACCCACTTTTTATAATGCAGGAGATCCGGGTTCAGCTATTTCAATTGCAGATGCTCAAGCTATTCAAACCCATTTGAAATCTGCTTATGGTTATGATGCAGGCAGCTATGGTAAATATAAAATTTTTACCAATAGTGATAAATTATTCGGTCGCCTCGATTTTAAATTAAATGAGAATAGTACCTTAACCTTAAGAGCAATTTATACAAGCGGGGTGGGTAATAACCTGGAAAGAACTACTACCAACTTTCAGTTTTCTTCAACCGACTTTACACAACATACAAAAAATTTAAACCTTGTAGCAGAGTTAAAAACAAAGATCTCCAATAACCTCAGCAACCAGTTTAATGTAAGCTATATCAATGTACACGAATACAGGGATTTCCCCGGCGTACTTTCTCCGTTTATGGATATTGGAAGTGGCACTGTATGGGCTGGAACCTGGAGGGAAGCTTCTATTTATAATATGAAGCAAAAGACTTTTGAACTGAGCGACAATGTTACGCTTACCAAGGGTATCCACAAATTCACCTTCGGTACGCACAACGAGTTTTATGACCTTTCTTATGGATTCATTAACTCCTGGAACGGACGTTGGGAATATAAAACACTCCCCGATTTTTTGGCTGATAGGCCAAACCGTATCCGTGGTGCTTTTACTACCGATTCAAAATATCCTAATAACAGGGAGTCCATTTACAATAATGCTCCCAATCCTTTTAAAGTGGCGTTGTTAAGTGCTTATGCACAGGATGAGATTTCCCTTTCTCCTAAATTTAAAATAACACCAGGTATACGAATTGATTATTCTGCTGTTGCAGATCAACCAGTAGCCGATCCTGGAATAAATGTAGTAAAAGAATACCAATCACCTAACCCTACCTATTCTCATACAGCATTCTCCCAACTTAACAACAAATGGCTGGGCAAAGCTAATTTTTCACCAAGAATTGGATTTAACTGGAATGTAAATGGAGATCAGTCTTTTGTAATAAGGGGTGGTACAGGAATATTTGTAGGGCGTATGCCATTTGCATGGTTAGGTTATGCATATACACTTAACGGCACTACCTACGGAAACATTGATTACAGGCCAGCCGCAGGTACTGTTGTTCCTTTGGCAATTGATCCTTTAACATTGAAAGATACAGTAACTAAATACGGTGGCACTAATGCCAGCAATACCCATGAGGTGGATTTAATTGATAATAATTTTAAACTGCCTGCTGTTTGGCGTTCAAACATAGCAGCCGATATTAAATTTGGTAATGGGTATAAACTAACATTGGATGCGATGTACACTAAAACCATTTATGATGTAAAATTCCAGCAAATCAATGTAAAAGACAGTGTACAATATTTCAGCACCGGCCCTACGCAATCTCCGGTTTATGTGGGTGGAAAATTGGATAAACAATATTCAAATATCTATTTTCTTACCAATACCAAAGAAGGATACAGGTATAACCTTACAGCACAGCTTTCCAAAACTTCCAATAACATGAAGGCTGGAAATCACCTTATTAACTTAAACTGGAGTGCAGCATATACATACGGCGTAAGTAAAGATTTAAGCAATGGTATCCGTAACTCTTTCCAATCTAACTTTGAGGTAAACCCATCTGTTACACCTAATAGCGCCCAGTTATCTTATTCTAACTTCGATTTACGCAATCGCATAGTAGCAACTTTCGGTACTAATTTTATCTGGAGCGAAAAGAGTACAACATCACTTAACTTCTTTTATGCCGGGCAATCTGGTAATCCTTATACCATGGTTTACGCTTCTGGCGGTGCTCCATTTGGTAATACTTCCAATGCTAATTTGCCTTATATACCCAAAGACCAAAATGATATACGTTTGGCAGATAAGGGTACTTATACCGCAGCACAACAATGGACCGATTTAAATAACTTTATTGAAGGAGATAAATACCTTAAAACAAGAAGAGGTCAGTATGCGGAAAGAAATGGATTGCACACTCCATGGAACCACGACGTTGATTTTAAACTGATGCATGAATTTAAATTAAATAAAACCAATAAAAGCAAATCTTTGCAGTTGAGCATTGATCTATTTAACGTATTGAATTTAATCAACAACGATTGGGGGCACATTTCATTTGTTACCAACGCTAATAATTATACCGTTAACCTTTTAACTTTTGCAACAGATGCCAATGCTGTTAAACCGGGTAAACCATCTTCTGGTTATTTGCCCACTTACACTTTTAATAAACCTGCCGGTGTAAATGGTCAATACTACACAGTAGATCCTATCAACTCTCGCTGGCAGGGCCAGTTAGGTATAAAATACAATTTTTAAAGAAACGTATTTTATTACAAGTTACAGTAACAAATAAATAATACATCTCATGCTTGTACCACCCGACATTTTTGTCGGGTGTTTTGTTTTGTGTATGCTCCAAAAGAGGCTTTGTATTATATTTACCGCATGAAAAAAATACTAACATTTACAATACTAATTTTCATCTTTATTTCCTGCAATAAAACCGATAAGCAATTAAAGGAACGCATTGCAAATGCTGATAGCGTTGCCATCAATTATTTTAAAGGAGATGGCACAATGGACACAGTTGTGGCTGTAAAAATTATCCGGGATAAACAAAGGATGGATGCGTTAACGAATATGCTTACCGCTTCCTCAGCAAATTATACCAGCAATTGCGGTGTGGATGGTTCCATTCATTTTTTCAAAAAGAATATGGTAGTACAGGATATCGATTTTAGAATGAATAAGGATTATTGCAGCCAATTTTCTTTTTTACTGAATGGAAAAATCATGGCAACAGCATTATCTGCGGAAGCAAAAAAAATGCTTGAGACTTTAAAAAAATAGTTTTAAAACTGTAATAGAATAAGAAGTTGTTTGAGTTAGTTATTTTTGATACCAGCTTAAGTTCTTTGTGGCGTCATCGTTGTGTCACTCTCTTGTACGGCATACCTTTTTTGAACTTTAATTATGCAATAAGATAAATATTTTAATTAACTCAAACAGCTTCTAAGTTTTCGAAAATATTTATTGTCACTATTAATCATAATCAAATGCAGGAAGACATCATTATACAAATTAGCAAACGGCTCAAAGATATCCGCAAGGAAAAAGATATTACACTGCAGCAACTGGCAGATGTGGCAGGTGTATCTAAGGGGATGTTAAGCCAGGTAGAAAACAGCCGTACTATTCCATCGCTTACTGTTTTACTTAACCTGATAAAAGTATTGCAGGTAGATTTTAATGAATTTTTTAAAGACATCAACCTGCAACCTAAAGAGAGTAAAGTAATATTTAAAAAAAAAGTGCAATACCAGCCTTTTGAAAAGGAAAATGCAAAGGGTTTTTATTACCAACGCCTGCTATCTACCACAATACATGATTACCATGCAGATTTTGTACTGCTGCGCCTGCAAAAAGGTGCCGAAAGAGAAATGGTAAGTACTGATGCTTTTGAATTTAAGTACCTGCTAAAGGGTAACGTTGATTATATAATTGCAAACGATACTTATAGTATGGAAGAAGGAGATTCGCTGTTTTTTGATGGGGTGGAGTTACACAATCCTTACAACCGCGGCGATGAAGATGCCCTGATGCTGGTGATTTACATTTTTAAGGAAAAGAATTGATTTAGATTTCATCTATC
>JAYTTM010000731.1:0-1304 GCA_043745055.1 Chitinophagaceae bacterium
AAGGCGGTAAAAAGTTATCACCTGTAATTACTTTTCTTCCGGTTCTATTTTCTAGTGCAAGCCTTGCATCTTTAGCGATCTTCCCACCTTTTTTACCGGCAACAGCATTTTGTCTAACTCCTTTTGCTCTATCGGTTTCTGCAATTTGCCTTGTTGAAAGTTCGGCAAGAGCTGTAAAGATTAATTCTGCCTCGCTCATGTGGTCACGGAGATTTTGTGTTTTTAATCCTTTCAGGTCTTTATGATCTTTTACAGATAATCCTGTCCATTCACTATGGATGATATTGGTGAGATAGGCAAACTTATCTCCTTTTTTTACACCGCTTTCCTGCCAGTAATCGGTTAATTTATTTCTGGTTTCCTGGCCTGTCATTCTTTGCTGTATCCACTTCTCAGTTCTTCCTAATTTTTGCCAGTTTTCTCTTGCACGGTCAAGACTTTGTTCGGGATCAGTTATTTCCTGCATCCGTTCATAGCCTGTTTTGGCAAGCCATTGTTTAAAGGGTTCTGCATTAGGAGAGGGGATGGATTGAATAAGACGAAGAAGTTGCTCAGTATCGGCTACGTCAGTCATTCGCATTTTGCCATCTGCGGCCTGCATTTTCAACTGTCCGATTTTTTCGGACAGTTCACTTCCTTCCTTTTTGAGTTTTGTTTTCAGGTCATTCCAATACTTCCTGCTCCTGTCAGTTCCAGTGAGTATTTCTATCACATCAATAATCGAAAAAAACCATTTTTGCTGTTCCTCATCCCAATGTGTTCTAACTTTCTGTTGTTCAAATAACTTCACTTCATTTTTCATTTGCACTTGTATTTAAAGGTAATTGGATAATAAACTCAGTTCCTTTGCCTTCTTTCGTTTCTACTTTTAACTCACCACCATGCGCTTTTACAATATCATAACTCAAACTCAACCCTAATCCTGTGCCTTGACCTGTGGGTTTGGTGGTGAAAAAGGGTTGGAAGATTTTATCCAATATTTTTTGCGGAATGCCATTACCATTGTCTGTAACTTTTATTTCAACTGTATTCCCATTCTTTTTTGTGGTTATTGAAACTGTTGGCTCGTAATCAACACCCATCTTTGCCAAGGCTTCCGCTTTCACTTCGTTTCGGATGGACAGGTCGGCAGACACTGCATAAAACGCATTCGTCAATAAATTCAAAACTACTCTTCCCATATCTTGTGCAATAATATTGACCATGCCAATAGATGCATCAAAATCGGTTTTCATGGTTGCATTGAAGGTTTTGTCTTTAGCTCGTAAACCATGATAACTTAAACGTAAGTATTCATCACACAA
>JAYTTM010000732.1:0-4770 GCA_043745055.1 Chitinophagaceae bacterium
TCTGTAATATAAATGTATGCCTGCCTGAGTGATCTATAGGTATTAATATTGTAAAGATAGATGGCTGCAGTTGTGCCTAAAGCACCGTATACGATGGGAACTTTCCAGTATTTTTTATTGTAAACCTGGCCCAATCCCGGCAATATGGCGGATCGTATGGTGGCTGTGTGTGGATTAAAATATTTAGCTGTTTTTTTTTTGACACTGTCTTTAGCTACAGGCAAAGTATCAACTGCTTTTACCTGGGCTATGGTAACATTACCAATAGCATTTAAAAAAAACAAAAGACATGTAAACAATACTTTTTGCATCAACTTACTTTGATATTCAATTTGTCTAACAGGCCATTCAGTTCTTCTAATGAATAATATTCAAACGTTACTGAACCAAAGCCTTTTTTATTATGAGCCAGCTTTACCTTGGTGCTAAACTGGGAGGCTAAGTTATCTTCAATCTTTTTAAATGCGGCCGGTAACTGGGCCTTTACCGAATTTTTAACAGCAAGGCCGCCGGTGTATATTTTACGAACCAGGTCTTCTGTTTGCCTTACAGATAAATTTTTATTTTTTATCTCGGCAAAAATAAAAAGTTGCTTATCTACCACATCCACATTTATCAATGCCCTTGCATGGCCCATAGTTATTACACCGGTACGAACAGCTACCTGTATATCTGGTGGTAATTTTAACAGGCGAATGTAATTGGTAACCGTACTTCTTTCTTTTCCCATTCGCTCTGCAACCTGCTCCTGTGTGTAATCCAACTCGTCCATCAGGCGTTTGTAGCTAAGGGCTATTTCTATTGAATTAAGGTTTTCACGCTGTAAGTTTTCGAGCAGTGCCAACTCCAATAACTCTGCATCATTGGCCTGCCTTACATAAACGGGCACATCTTTTAGTCCTGCAATTTTTGCAGCCCTAAAGCGGCGTTCCCCTGCAATAAGCCTGAATTTTCCACTAGGCATCCTGCTCACCGTCAATGGCTGAATTACATCATGAATTTTAAGAGACGCTGCCAGTTCGCTCAACGCAGTTTCATCAAAATCTTTACGGGGTTGTTTAGGATTGATTTCTATCTGATCAAGTGCTACCCTGTTGGTGGAAGTAGTTTTTTCAACTACCTCAGTTTTTAAATTTCCGGATGTACTTTTTAAATCGGCATCGATATTTTGCAGCAGGCTCCTGATTCCTTTACCCAGTGCATCTTTTTTATTTGGAGCGGTCATATTTAAATTGGCTGATTGGCTAATTAGCTGATATGCTAATGAAGCAGTATTAAAAATCTAATAGTTTATATCAAGAAAACAAGTCAACAACTGGCAGAATAGTACATCATCAAATTATCTGATCACTTTGTCTTCCTGTTTTATTTTTGTCATATTGTTTTTTTGCAAAATTTCTTTTGCCAGGTTTAAATAATTGATGGAGCCTTTACTATCAGCATCGTACAAAATTACCGGCTTTCCAAAGCTGGGAGCTTCGCTAAGGCGGGTATTGCGGTGTATCATGCTGCTGAATACCAATTCTTCAAAATGCCTTCTTACTTCCGCCACTACCTGGTTACATAAACGTAAACGACCATCATACATGGTCATTAAAATTCCTTCAATCTGCAAGTCGGGATTAAGCCTGTTTTGTACTATTTTGATGGTGTTTAATAATTTGCCCAATCCTTCCAAGGCAAAAAATTCTGTTTGTACCGGGATGGCTACACTATTGGAAGCTACCAATGCATTTACCGTAATAAGCCCAAGCGATGGAGAACAATCAATGATGATGAAATCATAATCAGCTGCAATAGGTTCTATTATTCGTTTTAAAACGCCTTCCCTATTAGGATAATTAATCATTTCTATCTCTGCCCCAACCAGGTCAATGTGAGAAGGTATCAGGTCAAGATATGGTACGTCAGTTTTTAACAAAACATCTTTTGCCAACACTTCATTCACCATACAGTCGTACAGGCTCTGCGTAACATTGTGCAAATCAAAACCAGTACCGGTGGTACTATTGGCCTGAGGATCTGCATCAATCAGCAATGTCTTATATTCCAATACAGCCAGGCTTGCTGCCAGGTTGATGGCAGTTGTGGTTTTACCAACTCCACCCTTTTGATTGGCTATACCAATAATTCTTGCCATAATAATTGTAGTTCTTTATAAGTTTTTACCTTAGGTACAACAGGTTTTAAATTTACTTTACAACAGTAATTTAACATTCATCAGGTTGCCGTAAGGTATTTATTAAATGCCGCCAAAGGTACTGTTTGCAAGGCAACTTATTTATACAAAATACCAACAGCATCGTTTTATTTAGCTATTTACAAGAGTGCCAACCTGTCAAATTTTTGTGTTCGGCACAAAAATGGGAACAAACTGAGCCTACAGTTGTAATATCAAAAAAAATTAAAAAGCATGTATACCATCATATCGGGCACTAACAGGGTTGGAAGTAATACGCTAAAAGTTGCTACGATATACCAACAACTCCTGCAAAAAAAGGGAATAGAGGCAAACTTGCTTTCATTGGCAAACATCAACCTGCTTGTAAGGGATGCTGCATTTGAAAAGATTGAAAACGAGCTGCTTATACCAACCAGTAAATTTCTATTTATAACTCCTGAGTACAATGGTAGTTTTCCCGGTGCTTTAAAAATGCTGATAGATACCAGTAAATCAAATATTATCTGGGCAAATAAAAAAGCATTGCTTACAGGCGTGTCAACAGGAAGAGCAGGTAATTTGAGGGGGATGGAACATCTGGCCGGTGTATTAAATTATTTAAAAATAACTGTTCTCCCTAACCTGTTGCCTATTTCTGTAATAAACACATTGATAGATGAAAATGGTCAATTGAAGGATGAAAGTACTTTGCAGGTAATAAACCAGCAGATAGACCAGTTTATAGAATGGGCCTGAATTCTATAAAGGATAACTGGTTTTTACAGTTGTTCATCAATAACAATTTGTTAAGGCAATTAATTTTTACCTTCAACCACTAAAAAATAAATTAAATATGCGTTCACTTTGGGGTCAGTTTATTTTTATAGCACTTATTTTATTGATTGATTTATATATTTTTCAGGCAGTAAAGACAGTAAGCGCAACTACAAGCACCAAATCTAAAATAATTATTCAAGGCATTTATGTTGGAATAACCATTTTATTTATTGCTTGCTTCCTTCTATCATCTTATTCTTATTCTCTTTCCATTCCAAAAATTGTACGTACTTATTTGTTTGCAATAGTTGCAGGTTTGTTTGTTACAAAAATTGCCATTGTTTTTTTTATAGCTATCGATGATATTCGCAGGTTAAGTGTTTGGATCATTTCAAAATTCCAAAGTAATACTGCAACAGCAATTGATCACGGCAGCGACGGTATCAGCCGGTCAGTATTTTTAAGTTGGATAGGTTTGGCTGCTGGTGGCACTTTATTTGGAAGTTTGATATATGGCTTTGGCAACAAATATAATTATGCCATCAAAAAAAATAAACTGACGTTTGAAAATTTACCAGCCGGCTTTAAAGGGCTAAAGATTGTTCACATAAGTGATATCCATTCCGGCAGCTTTACAGATTCGGATGCTGTAAGACATGGCGTTCAGAAAATACTTGATGAAAAACCTGATATTATTTTATTTACCGGCGATCTCGTAAATGATATGGCCAGCGAAATGCAGGAGTATGTTCATATTTTCAGCATGCTAAAAGCCCCGATGGGCATCTATTCTACACTTGGCAATCATGATTACGGCGATTATGTAACCTGGCCCCGGGATGGAATAAGCAAGGAAGAAAATATGGCAAACCTTAAGCAGCTTTACGAAATTATGGGATGGCATTTATTAATGAATGAGCATGTGACATTGGAACGAGGGGGTGATAAAATAGCATTGCTGGGCATTGAAAACTGGAGTACAAAAGCAAGGTTTCCTAAACATGGCAGAATGGATTTAGCACATAAAGGCACCGAAGATTTTCCTTTTAAAATATTGATGAGCCACGACCCAAGCCATTGGGAAGGACAGGTAATACCTGATTATGCTGATGTAGACTTAATGCTGAGTGGCCATACACATGGTATGCAATTTGGTGTATCTATACCTGGTTTTAAATGGAGCCCTGTTCAATATATGTACAAGCAATGGAGCGGACTCTACGAAAATGAAAAACAGAAATTATATGTAAACCCCGGCTTTGGTTTTATAGGCTACCCCGGCAGGGTGGGAATTTTACCGGAGATTACGGTGATTGAGTTGGTGTAATACAAATATGTAAAATAAATAAAAGCCCCTTTTAAGGGGCTTTTTGTATCTGGGAGCAGACTTGAAATGATGTTCGCCGCGGCGGATAAGACTTCAATTCTCAATGAGTCAATTTTTTTACAAAATCTCTACCAGCACCTGTCTTCAACCATTTCTCAAATGACATTGCATCCTGTTTAAACTCAAATTCTTTTGTGTAAATAAGTTTCCAGGGTCTGTATTTGGAGGTTCAGTCTTTTCCGAACTGATTATGAGACAACAGTCTCTGTACAAAATCTGAAGTAAATCCTGTGTAGTGTTTATTATAATTTAGGGAATATAAAATGTAAACTGTAAATGACATAAACTAAAGAAGCTCCCTTTTAGGAGCTTTCTTGTAGTATCGGGGAGCAGACTTGAACTGCCGACCTTCGGGTTATGAATCCGATGCTCTAACCAGCTGAGCTACCCCGACATAATATTTTTATTTCAATAATCAAACAGACTTTAACTGCCGTCCGCCGCG
>JAYTTM010000733.1:0-1297 GCA_043745055.1 Chitinophagaceae bacterium
CACAACGTTAGCAGTGCAGGATTTTAGCCAACTAAGAAAAGACTACGGCAAAGAGCAGGCAGATGTAATTATGAATATCTCCGGCAACATTATAAGCGGACAAGTAACTGGCGACACTGCCAAACAATTATCAGAGCGTTTTGGAAAAATTATGCAGGACAGAGCCAGCTATTCCATCAATCGTACTGATACTTCCGTTAGTCATTCTAAGCAACTGGAAACTGCTATACCGCCATCAAAAATATCAGCACTTAGTTCCGGAGAATTTGTTGGAATGATTGCCGATGACCCTGACCAAAAGATTGAACTAAAGACCTTTCATTCATCCATCATTAACGACCATGCTGCCTTGAAAGCAGAGCAGGATGCATACAAAGAAATACCTGTGGTGAGAAAATTGGATAATAGCATTATCCAACGCAACTATTTACAAATAAAACAGGAGGTGCAAGACTTGGTTCAGCCAGAAATTGAAAGAGTGCTTGGTGAACCGGGGCTGCAGCACTTGGTGATAAAGAAATAATTGTTAAACAAAAATGTGTGTTATGAATGTGAAGAAAGAGTTTGCTGCAATTATTAAGATAATTGAACAGGCAAGGCAGAACGCCTATACTGCTGTAAATATTGAGTTGATAAACTGTTACTGGCAGGTAGGCGAATTTATCAGCAGCAGGGTTTCTAACGCCAACTGGGGCGACAAAACGGTGCAACAGTTAGCGGATTATATCCAGAACGAATATCCTGGTTTAAAGGGCTACAATCGCCTTGGTTTATACAGAATGAAGCGGTTCTATGAAACCTACAACAGCTCACCATTTGTATCACCGCCGGTGATACAAATGGAAAAGCCCAAAAAGAAGCCACCGGTAATTGTATCACCAGTGGTGACACAATTGCCTTCCGACATCCGGCAATCCATGCTGTGTCAAATTAGCTGGACACACCACCTCGTTATTTTATCCGGCACCAAAACCGAAGCCGAACGGGACTTTTATATCAATCTGTGTATAAAGGAATGCTATGGAAAAAGAGAATTGGAACGGCAAATCAGCAGCGGTTTGTTTGAAAGAATTGTTATTGGCAAACAAAACTTACCACCCGGCAAAAATGCACTACATCAAAACATAGCAAACACTTTTAAGGATAATTATGTGTTTGAGTTTTTAAACCTGCCGGAAGAACATAGCGAAGATGATTTGCAAAAGGCTTTGATTGCACAGCTTAAAACCTTCATACTTGAATTAGGTAAAGACTTTTTATTTATTGGAGAAGAATACCGTTTACAAGTAGGCAACAG
>JAYTTM010000734.1:0-1293 GCA_043745055.1 Chitinophagaceae bacterium
GCATCTATTGGTTCAATCAAAACTTGTATAATTCCGTTACAACCAAGGCCCACGCCAAACTTGGCATCATCATCATCCATAGTGTCATAAGTAACCAACATGGGTTTTTGTTCGGCCATTGCCAGCAAGGCCTTTCGCAAAGCATCACCCTCCAGGCAACCACCGCTGATTGCTCCGGTAAGTTGGCCATTATCTGTAATCAGCATTCTTGCCCCCGGTCTTCTGTAGGAAGATCCTTCTAAATGAACTACCGTTGCCAATGCAGTTTGCCTTCCCTGCTCAACAGATTTGTAGTAGGCGGCTATAATGTTTTTTATTTCTTTCATTTCTATACAATGAAATTACCTGTAAATTGTTTTAAAATTAAAGTTGATGTTAAATTATTTTATTTTTAAAAAGAGGATTATTGTAATTTAGTATTCTTAAAATCTATATTATGGCTCTATACAAACTTACCATCAACAATAAAATTTATAACTTAGAGGCAGATCCTAAAATGCCACTTTTATGGGCCATTCGTGATTTGGCTAACCTTACCGGAACCAAATATGGCTGTGGTATTGCGCAATGCGGTGCCTGTACGGTACATTTAAATGGCAACCCGGTACGTGCCTGCTCCATCCCTGTTTCTGCTGCAGTAAATCAACAAATAACCACCATTGAAGGGCTGCCGGAAGATAATAGCCACCCGGTACAACAGGCGTGGATAAAGGAACAGGTGCCTCAATGCGGCTATTGCCAAAGCGGGCAAATAATGGCTGCAATTGCCTTGCTTAAAAAAAATCCTAACCCAACGGATAAAGATATTGATACCGCCATGCAGGGAATTATCTGCCGCTGTGGTACTTATGTAAGAATTCGCAAGGCAATAAAAACGGCTGCATCAATTATGGCCAATCCATCTTCTCATTAAAAAATTATTTGCAATGAACAGCAATACAAAAAATATTTCCAGAAGAAATTTTATCAGTCTTTCTTCTATGACTGGAGCGGCTTTTACCATTGGATTTTATTTTCCAGCAGCAGCAAAAGGGGCTGCTTCCATTTTAACCGGAAAAGGAGCAGATAATATGGGAGTAGAACTTACTTCATGGATTTCAATTGATAAAACGGGGCTGGTTACGTTGGTCAATCACCGTTCAGAAATGGGCCAAGGTTCTTTTCAATCTGTGCCCCAGATAATTGCCGAAGAGCTGGAAGTGGATTTAGATAAAGTGAATATTGTTTTTGCTACCGGCGATCAAAATAAATATGGCAGCCAGATAACAGGGGGCAGTTCTACTGTACGAGGAT
>JAYTTM010000735.1:0-4756 GCA_043745055.1 Chitinophagaceae bacterium
CCAGATATTTAATTGTGCACCAATATCCAGGAATAAGGAAATGAGGATTACAAATCCAAAACTGGCCAGCAGTTCATTGGTGAACCGGGTGGTTTGTGTAATAAAACCAGGACCAATAGCAGATGTAGCCATTAAAAAAGCAGCACCTAAAAATGCCCCTGAATATTTTGAAATGCTTTTCAATATTTTATTTTTTTAATGTTGATACCTGCCTGTTGCAAGCTGTTATTTAATGCTGCTGCAAATCTTACTGCATGTATTCCATCACCGTGAATGCAAATGGTATCGGCATGTATAGAAATAATAGCTCCGTTAGTGGCAGTAACTGTTTTATTATTTACCATTTGTAAAACTTGTCGTATGGCAATTGCTGCATCTGTAATCAATGCGTTGGTTTCCGTTCTTGCTGTAAGAGAGCCATCCGGCTGATAGGTTCTATCTGCAAAAACTTCCTGCGCTGTTTGCAATCCAATATTTTTTGCTTCCTCAATCATTACTGAACCTGAAAGGCCATAATAAATTAATTCACTATTAAAATCTTTTACAGCCATTGCAATTGCATGAGCAATTGCTGCATCTTTTGCAGCCATATTGTATAAGGCTCCATGTGGTTTTACATGATGCAAAGTTGCCCCTGCCGCATCAACAATTGTATGTAAAATTTCCAGTTGTTTTTTTACCAACAGATATATTTCATTTGTTGAAAAATGCTTTTCGGTTCTTCCAAAATTTTCTTTGTCAGGGTAGGAGGGATGTGCACCAATAGCCACATTGTTTTTGATACAGCAATCAACCACCCGTTTCATTTCTTGTGTATCGCCAGCATGGTAGCCGCAGGCGATATTTGCACTGCTGATAAATGGCATTAAGAATGTTTCATTTCCTATACCTTCACCCATGTCGCAATTCAAATCAATGTTTCTCATAAAAATTTCGGCAGCCGGTTTTTAATTCGGCCAATAGTTGATGAATTGAAAGTAGCATTTCTTCTGCATGTTGCAAGGATACTAATTGAAAATGAAGTTGACTGTTAACAGGCAGTTGAGCCAGCCGGGGTAAATCAGCAGCAATAACGGTTGCAATATTTGGATAGCCACCGGTAGTTTGATGATCGGCCATTAAAATAATGAGTTGACCGCCGGGTAATAATTGCACAGTGCCAGCAGTAACTGGCGACGAAATTAATTCAATCGGATTTTTTAAATAGCAATTTTCGCCTGTTAGCCGGTAACCCATTCTGTCGGATTGATTACTGATTGTAAAAGCAGATTGCAACATTTTTTTTTCCGAATCAGCATCCAGCAAAAGCCACTGTGGCCCTGCAATACATCTTACAGCAGCTTTTTTTTTATAAAGTGTTTCCAATACGGCAGGCGACAGCTTTATTTTATTTTTGTTCCATTTATCAGTGATTGTATTGATTGAAATAATATCATCCTTTTGCAACAATCTTCCTTTAAAACCACCTGCCGCTATTTTTAAATGGGTACTATAACTGCCCAGCCATTTTTCAGCTTCCATTCCTTTGTGTATAGCCAGGTAAACCCTTGCTCCCGAAATGTTTTTCTTAAATGATAAAACAGCATTCTTTTTAACAAAAAGTGGTTGGTACATTTCAACAGGGACCTCGTTAATATGTGCTTCAAAATTTGCACCTGTAATACTGATTAGTGCATGGGTGGTAAAGCAAATTGTTGCAGTTGGAAAATGCATTTCAATAACTGGTTGGTGCTCATCATTACCGGCTAAATAATTGGCGGTTGTTGCAGCAAAAAAATCCATAACACCCCCGGGGCCAATACCGAGGGAGCGATAGCCTGTTCTTCCCAAATCCTGGATGGTTGAACAGATGCCCGGTTTTAAAATTTTAATACTCATTCAGTTTGTCAAATTCATTTTTATCAATAGCAAAAAATTGTACCTGGTCGCCTGCTTTTATTACACAGGGATCCGCTTTTTTCTTATTAAATAATTGCAATGGTGTGGTGCCAATTATTTGCCAGCCACCCGGCGAAATAATAGGATAAATGCCTGTTTGGGCACCGGCAATTCCCACACTTCCTGCGGCTACCTTTAACCGGGGTTTATCTTTTCGGGCAGTAATAATTTTTTCATTTACCGTACCCATGTAAGCAAAACCAGGTAAAAATCCATTCATAAAAACATGGTAGATTACCCCACTATGAAGTTTAATAACTTCCGTGGTGGTTAATTGATGATGGCTTGCAACCCATTCCAAATCTTCTCCGTTATAATATACCGGTATTGTTGTGATAGGCTTAGACTGAAAGGAGGTTGTATCATCTATTTCCCGTGCAAAGGATTCAATAATATTTTGTACAAAAGCAAACGCAGTGACAGCAGCAGGATAATGTTGCTTTATAAAAACAGGATTGTAATATACAGCCAGGGAAGCATATGCTGGGGCAGATTCAATAAATCCCGGGAATGATTTGCTCAGCAACTTTTGATGCAATGCCATTATCTTTTCATTGATGATGGTATCAATGGTATTGCCATAGGAAAACAGCAAAGCGCTTTCGCTTAGTGGAGCAATATGAAATTCAGTTGTGGAAATAAAGCATATTTTATTAGCCAAATTTAGCGAAGAAGCTCCAGCCAGTATCATATTTCAATGCCTTTGTTTATTTTATTTTAAAGGCGAACAGGGCTTATATCCTGTCACGAACAATATTGAGATAATAGATGAGGGTTTCAATTAAAAAGTAAAATAATCCTGATAGCCGCAACGTCCACTGCCCGGCTAAGGCTCGTTGCTGGAAAGTGAGGTTATGATATTTCCTTCCCAAAGCATTTAATTTTTAAAATTCAATTGAGGTACTTTTTATGAATAGCGGTTTGAAACACTGCAAACTTCAATAGCCCCCTCCCAAGTTTTTGGCATTATTATTAATCCTTATAAATTCAATGAAGAATGATGCAGCTCAAATATCAGATACAATTATTCTCAACTTAATTAGAGAAAACAACCTTGAGGGCTGGGAATTATTGTATGATAAATATGCAGCGGTGATGTATGGTATAATCTGCACGTACACAGCCGATAAGGAGTTGGCAGAAGAAATTTTAACAGGCTTATTTATACGTTTAAAAGATGAACAGCGTCTTATAAAAGTAAATGTTGCATTGTGTGCTTTCATACTCCGCTATACGTATACAAATGCAAGGGAGGAATTAAAAAAACGTGGAATAAATTATACAGAAATCCCCAATTTGATGAGTTCACTTCTTCATATTTTTTGCTCACAACATACGACCATAAAAAAAGTATCCACAGAGCTAAAGGTGAGTGAAATAGAAGTAAAACAACATCTTAAAAAAGAAATTTTTATGCTCCGTCCCAAAAAAGGAAGTTGCTAGCCCAACTCAGCAACGGGAAGGCGATACAGAGTAGGAATTGTCCTAGGACTAATATAATAATCCTTATTGACTAATTCACAATTAAAAAAACTTAAAAAGATGAAAGAAAATCAAGACGACTCACTGGTACAATACCTACAAATAACCAACCAGCAAGATCCGGGACATCAAAAAAACGAGGGCATTAATTATTCACCGGACGCTATTGAAGTTGATAATGAATTGGAAAAAACAGCGGATTATGAAATAAATGGTCATACAACAGAAAAAATTACTGATGATGAGCCCTTTTGGGAGACTGACGGAAAACCTACAGAGGAAAGTGAAGATGATAATATTTTCTGAATTGAAAGATTATAGATGAAAGTAAAAATGAATCAATAGAAAGAAGTTTGTAGTTAGATTATAATTCACCGCCGATAAAAAAAAATGATGGCAACCAATATTTTTCAAAAGGAAAAATTAAAAAATATGAAAGAAGAACAGCAGCAGAACATAGAAAAGTTTATTTACATGGTAAAAGATGTGCGTATCTGTATGATGATAACCAATGAAAAAGACGCCGAACATTTATCTGGCAGGCCTATGGCTATAAACAAAGTTGATGACGATGGTACTATGTGGTTCTTTACCAAAGCATCATCGCACAAAGTTGAAGAAATAAACGATCGTAAAAGTGTGGCTATTGCTATTGCCAACGAAGGGAATAGCAATTATTTAATGATAAATGGTACCGCCAATTTAGTAAACGATAAAGTCAAAATGAAAGAATTATGGGGTTCACTAATGAATGCATGGTTTCCCCTTGGCCTGGAGGATCCTGATATAACATTAATTAAAGTAATACCCGAAGAAGTAAATTACTGGGACAGTAATTCCAGCAAGATGATTTTGCTCTTTAAAATGCTGAAAGCAATTGTTACTGGTAAAGAATATTCAGCAGGTGAACATGGAACAATCACCCTGTAAATAAAAAATTTAACCAGGTAAAAATTATAACAATTAAAACAAAAGAAATGAAACTAAAACAAATAGTGCTGTCTGCAATAATAGCATTTACAGCACTTTTATCCCAACAGATAACAGCACAGGACACCACAGTAGTTAATATGGCAAAAGACAGCATGCCAATGAAAAAAGACATGATGCCAATGGCAAAAGAGAGTATGCAAATGGAAAAAGATAAAATGCCGATGCATAATATGATGATGCCGGATTTAAAAAGCTGGCCCGAAGCATCGCAAATGGCAGTAAAGGAAATAACGGATAAATATGGCAAAGCCGATTTGATGGGGAATGAAGTATTTATGTGGATGAATAAGGGGCCGTGGAAAATTATTTCTATCAGTAAAAAGGAAAGTAAACACAGTTTTCC
>JAYTTM010000736.1:0-1293 GCA_043745055.1 Chitinophagaceae bacterium
TATTAAAATTCCCCTGGAATATTTTTCAATTCAATGATTGGGCACTTAGAAATGATTTTGAGCTGATAACTTATAACAGAACTTCCCTTCCTATTAGTAGCACTAACAATACCATCGCACCCGAAAATATCTTTATAGAAGAAGGTGCAATAGTGGAGCATAGTTTGCTGAATGCTTCAACCGGCCCTATTTACATTGGTAAAAATGCTGAAGTGATGGAAGGATGTATGATTCGTGGCCCTTTTGCCTTGTGCGAAAATGCTGTGTTAAAAATGGGCACCAAAGTATATGGTGCCACCACCATTGGCCCCAACTGTGTTGCTGCGGGTGAAATAAAAAACAGTGTACTTTTCGCAAATAGTAACAAAGCACATGATGGTTACCTCGGCGACAGTGTGATAGGGGAGTGGTGCAACCTGGGAGCAGGAACTACCAATAGCAATGTAAAAAATACTGCAGGTACTGTAAAAGTCTGGAACAATACTGCAAATGAGTATCTGCCGGTTGGATTAAAAGCCGGCCTCATGATGGGTGATTACAGCCGTGCTGCTATTAATACTTCTTTCAACACCGGTACAGTGGTGGGCGTTTGCTGCAATATTTTTGGAGTGGGGTTTCCACCCAAATTTGTAAATGATTTTACCTGGGGAAAAGAAAGATATACTTTTGAAAAAGTTTTGCAGGATATTGATAACTGGAAAAAATTTAAAGGCCAGCATATTACCCAAACCGAAATAAATAATTTAGAAATTCTTTATAAACAATCAACTTAAAAAAATGAGAAAACAAATAGCTGCCGCTAATTGGAAAATGAACCTGACATTGGAACAGGGTAAGGCATTAACAGAAGAAATTGCTAAGGCAGATCTAACCCTGAACGATAGCCGGCTTGTAATTTTGGGGGTTCCTTTTCCATACCTGGTTACCATCAAGGAATTATTAGCCAGTCAACCTAATATTGTTGTAGCAGCACAAAACTGTTACAATAAAAAATCCGGTGCTTTTACCGGCGAAGTAAGTGCTACCATGCTTACCAGCATCGGTATTCACTACGTTATTATTGGCCACAGTGAAAGAAGGGAGTATTTTAATGAAAGCAATGCCACCCTTGCCGAAAAAGTAGACATATGTTTTGAGAATGGATTAAAACCAATTTTTTGTTGTGGCGAAGCATTGGAAATACGGGAAGCAGGCACACAAAATAGTTTTGTAGAAACTCAGTTAAAAGAAAGTCTGTTTCATTTGTCTGCCGAGCAATTAACCGGCTTTATCATTGCCTACGAACCCATCTGG
>JAYTTM010000737.1:0-1293 GCA_043745055.1 Chitinophagaceae bacterium
GCCAATGTATTTATCCATCGTTTGTAAATGATTTCCAGTGAACGCATTTGCTCATTACCCAGCCAGCAAACTTTTAACATGATATGTGCAGGCACTTCGGCACGAATCATATTTTCAAAATATGTTCTAAAATTCATATCGTTAAACTGGCTTGTCCAGTAGGGGAGGAATACTGATACCCGGAAAGTGTAGGGATCCTCTTCACCACAAAACTCACAATCCTTATCAAGACAAACCTGCATTAGTTGGTAGTTTTTTTCTCTTGGGCGTAATAGCAGGTGTTCAATCAACAGCATGCCTTCATCATCGCTACAATCATCCTTAAATTCAGTTTCAAATTGTTTAATTATTTTGTCGGCATCTGCTTTAACAGGATAATTATCTGCACTAACTGCCAGTACTTTATTGCCTGATCCGATTACCTCAATTTTATGTGTTGTACTATCGTACAGATAATTTGATTTATCATTTAGTAAATCCCTTAATTCTTTTACAACCAATTCCAACTCTGCCTTCGATTCAAATTTATCTTTCTGAATAAGTTTATCACCCAACTTATTTTGTAACACAAATTGGTAGTAGGTCTTAATCAATTCTGTACTATCAGCCTGTATCTCTTTTTCTTTAATTGTTTTTATCTCAATATTTTTTATACAGGATAAAAATCCCCTGAAATAGTTTTTAATACCTGCTAGTTTGGAAGCTCTTTTTTCCAGCCCGGAAACATTATCGGTATCCCACAATTTTGTATTATCAATTTCATTTAAAGCTGTCAGCGGATAATAGTTGAATGCTGTACCTCTTGCATAACTTATGGCCGGATATTCTTTTAAAAAATCTATTTTGTTACTGATGAGTTTTTCTGATTTGATCGATTTGGTAGTGCCGTTCTTATAGTTGATGCTAAACATCATCAGCACATATTCATTGAAACTCTCGGCAAACCTTGCCAGCAGGTGATCTAAAAAATGGTTCCTTCTATCCACAAACAAGCTATCCGTTTCTACCAATGCTTTCCATTCTTTGTTGATAGAGCCAAGGGTAGAATCCTGGTTGGAGAATACATCTTTAAGCAATGCATTACCCGGCGGATTTTGTTTATAAACTGGTAAAATATCCGGGATGGTATCAAGGTATTGGGAGAAATAAGTTTGCTTTAAATCATCGAGCCCAAATAGATTTTTGGCGTTGGATAATTGACTGAAATAATCTGCCAGTAACTGATCGTACAACAACAGGTATGCCTTTAATTGTTTGGCCTGTGCTTTACGCAATGGTAAAGCTGTAAGTGGC
>JAYTTM010000738.1:0-1292 GCA_043745055.1 Chitinophagaceae bacterium
TATTTTTTAAACTAAATTCGTAATAATGGAAGCGATTGAAATTAAACCAACATACAACCTTACGGAAGAAGAGGAAAAGAAAGAAATTCTACGCCATTACCGTGGGTTGCTGAGGGAACTTAAGCCTAAATTAAAGCCCGGAGATAAAGAATTATTGCGCCTTGCTTTTGAAACTGCCGTTGATGCACATAAAACCATGCGCCGTAAAAGTGGAGAGCCCTATATTCTGCATCCAATAGCTGTAGCAAGAATTTGTGTGGATGAAATAGGCCTGGGTGTACGCAGCACTATTTGTGCATTGATGCATGATACAGTAGAGGATACAGATATTACCCTTGATGATGTAAGAAGAGAATTTGGCGAGGAGATTGCGAAAATTGTTGATGGCCTCACCAAAATCAGCACAGTAATGGACACCAATACCAGTCAGCAAGCTGAGAATTTTAAGAAAATTTTGTTAACGCTTACCGACGATCCCAGGGTAATTTTAATAAAGCTTGCCGACCGTTTGCACAACATGCGCACCATGGACAGCATGAAACGAGAAAAGCAATTAAAGGTTTCCAGCGAAACTGTTTACGTATATGCCCCGCTTGCTCATAGGATGGGATTGTATGCCATCAAGACAGAAATGGAAGATCTCTCTATGAAATACCTGGAGCCAGATACCTACCGCTACATAGCACAAAAATTAAATGATACCAAAAGAGAGCGTACCCGCTACATAAATGACTTCATCCGGCCCCTGAAAGAAAAAATGGAGAAAGCCGATTTTAAATTTGAAATAGTTGGCAGGCCCAAAAGCATCCATTCCATCTGGAATAAAATGAAGAAGAAAGGGGTGAGTTTTGAAGAAGTGTATGACTTGTTTGCCATCCGTATTATTGTTGACTCTCCTCATGAAAAAGAAAAGGAAGATTGCTGGAAAGTGTACAGCATGATAACGGATGAATACAATCCATCTCCTGAGCGGCTGAGAGACTGGCTAAGTAACCCAAAAAGCAATGGCTACGAAGCCTTGCACACCACGGTAATGGGCCCATTGGGTAAATGGGTAGAGGTACAAATACGCACCAAGCGGATGAATGAAATAGCAGAGAAAGGCCTTGCAGCACACTGGAAATACAAAGAAGGCACAACTGATGAAAGCCGCTTTGATAAATGGTTTCACCAGATAAGAGAAGCATTGAGCAACCAGGAAGGTAATTCGCTGGATTTTCTGCAGGATTTTAAAACCTCCTTTTTAGCGGAGGAAATTTATGTGTACACGCCCAAAGGCGATATTAAAATGC
>JAYTTM010000739.1:0-1292 GCA_043745055.1 Chitinophagaceae bacterium
CGTTTCTTCTTTAGTGATAAAAATCGGCACAGCTTCTACAAACCTGATTTCAATATATTCAAGAAATCTAAATTCTTCGGTTGGCACCGCCTTGTTTGCCCAAAAATGGTAAATAACATCCTTGATATGTTTGTTCTCCATTTGTTTAAAACAGGCCAGCTGCTCAGTAGATAAATACATTTGTGTTATGATTTTTTTAGGCGGCGAATATAAATAGAAATTAGCAGCAGGGGGCTAATTCTTATGTTGAGCTATTGCAAAGCTGATTTTATTAGCGTGTAACAATTGGGTATGATGGAAATTGTGTGAACCTGGATTTTTATGATCGTTTTGTTTATTATGAAACTGATACCCAGCTAGTGCAGGTGCCGATGGCATTAATAACGGCTAGACACCGGGCGGAGTTTGGCGCCTGATAAGTAATTGGCTCCGCATGCATTTGAGCCCCTCCTACTGGCCTATAATTAAATTTAGTTTGGTATTATTAACTGGCTTTTGCAGTTTATTAAATAAAAAATGCCCCCCAAAAAATGGAGGGCATGTATTAATAACCTAATCTTATTATTTAGAAACTGTAACCGCTTTATTCACCAGCCTTTTTTTGATAACCACAAAGGCAAATACAACAGCTACTGCTAAAAAACCCAGATTCATATTATCATCAAAAGGTACATCTGGACTACCACCCGGATCTTCACCAGCTAAAACAGTATTACCACCAACAGGCCGTAAAGCAGGATTGCTAACTGGCCGCTGCTGCGTTTGATTAGTAGTTGTGTTGCTGCGACTACTGTTGTTGCCAGGCCAGGGACTTGTGCTCAAACTACCGTTGGAAGAAGTACCAGGTGCACTTTCAACCTGTGGTGCATCCTGCACCAGCGGCTCATCTGCTGCCTCCTGGCTAAAACCTGCAACAGGCAACAACCCAATTGCAATGACTACTGCAAAAAACCTATACATGCTAAAATTATTTTTCATGATAAAGGACGACGATTTAATTGAACTGCTTTTATAATTTTATTTACCTGTATCAATTATTAGCTTCTTTATTTGTTTTGTTTTATCTGGTGCTATAATTTCTAACTGATACACACCGCTTACGACGAGCGAAGATATAGCAAAACTTTCAAACGAACTACCACCTGGATGTTTCGTAGTTAAACTTGTTAATACCTGACCTGCGGTGTTTATTAAACGGATGTTATAAATACCAGCCAATTGATTAGTAAACTGCAGGTTAACTGTGTTGCCTTTAACAGGGTTAGGTGAAATTGAAATGCCTGCACCCTGCT
>JAYTTM010000740.1:0-4746 GCA_043745055.1 Chitinophagaceae bacterium
CATTGAACTACTGTCGGCGAGTTCCTTGATTTTATCCGCCGCGGCGGATTGATTTTTTTTGTTTCTTTTTTTTATCAAGAAAAAAAAGAAAATGAAGTATAACACATAAGGGTAGGGCCTCTGCTAACTAAATGCCTAATTCTATAAAATTACAAACTACCCATTAAGATTTAAGGGTGGTATAAGCATTTGGAAATTGCTATTTGCTTAAGAAACCTACTTGTATTGCTAAGCTTTTTTAAAGAGAAGAAAAATGTAATTTTTAGAAGTGTATAATTAAAAAAGCAGCTAAAATAGCTGCTCTTTTTCAATATAATTATTAAAAGTATTAGTTGAACTTAGTCCAGTTTTTCCACCAGGTATCACCAACAGCGCAAGCACCTTTATAAGCAACAGAAGTAAAGCCGGTAGTAAGTTTTGGATGTGTAAACGCTGCTCCCGTTAATGCTGCTGAACCTGCAGTTGGGTTAAAATCTGGTGCAGTATAATTAAAGGGTGCATTTAAACCTACCAGGTCGTTAGTAGCTAAAATACTATTGCCATAAGCAGCTGTATTAAACCAATCCGTAATGGTGGCTGTAGTGTTGGGCATTAATGGTACATTGGTATTGGTACCTAAGCTGTACAACACTGGTTTAGGGCATCCTGCAATAATGGTGTTTTGTACAAACAATGAACCAGCAATATTATTATCAGTAGGAACACCTTTGGTTGCATCAATGTACAAACCATTTGGATAACCCATTATTATAGAGTTAAAAATAGAAAGACTTGAATTTCTCCTTATTTGTGCACCCCAAACAAATAAATTGTTTCCTGTATTGGCCAATGTTTGTTTTGGCCCCATTACTGTCATATTGGAAAAGATAGCATTGGTTTGTGGTAATAATGCACTACCGTTGGCATCGTTATCACTTTCAAAAGCTTCACTTTTAGAAATATCAGCAACGGCTGAATCTCTTAAAGAAATACCAAACTGAACCTTGCCGCTAAAGCCGTTATCTGTATCAAAATCGTCATCCAATGTGCGGAAAGAAATAAGATGCGTACAATTTACAGTACCACCAAACCATTCAAAAGAATCGTCATTGGCGTAAGATACCTGTACATAATCTACAATTGTTTTATTACCTACACCACCAAAAGTTAAACCGTTAATTTCTTTATCTGGTAAAAAGGCGAACCCTGCATATTCAATACGAACATATCTTAAAATACCACTATTATCAGCCGGGTTTTGTGCTTGAGTTGCAGGTGTACCATATAAACCCAATCCATCACTATTATTAATACCACCTTCAATTTCTCCCAAACCTTGTATGCCATTAAATGAAGCGTTGGCTGGTGCATTTCCTAATAGTACTAATCCTGCCCAATCACCACGTTGTGGTCTTGCTGCTTCTGAAGTAAATACAATTGGCTTTTCGGGCGTACCATCAGCAATAATCTTACAACTTCTAGTAATAATCAAACCACCATTTTTTCCGTTTTCACCCACTATTTTAGTACCTGGTTCTATTGTTAAAATAGCCCCGTTTGTTACATAAACCAGTCCACGTAATTTATAAGTAAAGCCTGCTTTTAATGTAAGGTTGGCAGCTATACGTCCTTCAAGGATCGTATTTTCGATAGTAGTTGGCGGTGCTGTTGGAGTTGATGTATTGCTGTCAACTACAATTTTCCTGCAACTGATAAACAAAGCCAGTACCAATGCACTGTAAATAAATAACTTTTTCATGCTTGTATTTTTGTTTTTTTGTATTAATTAAAAAGATTTGTTGTTAGAAATTATAACCAAATGTTAAGCTAACATTGGTACCGTACGTTCTTTTAATTGCAAAAGCATCTTTGCCTTCGTTGTATTTTTTATTACCATCAAGGTCATTATAAAAAATTGCCTGTGTATTAAATATATCAGCAACGTTTAGCCTTAGTTCACCTTTTGTTTTCAATATTTTTTTACCAATCTGAAAATCCAATACGGGCCTTGGGTTTTCCCAAATGGGTGGCTGATCTAAACCACCTACATAGGCAATCCTTCTGCCAATCATGTTAAATAATACGGTGGTACTTAAGCCATACTTTTCTACATCGTATTGTACAGAAGCATTTAATAGGTAAGGGCTTTGGCCCTGCATTGGCCTTGATTCATTAACACCAATACCACTAACCCTGTTATAGATATAGGAAACATTACCCTGTACAGTAAAGTTTTTAAATGCTTCGTTGAAATCCAGCTTTTTTCTAAACTCCAGTTCTGCTCCAAAACTGTTGGCCTCATCTGCATTTATAAAATTATAAGTGCTGCTGGATGCGCCTGAACTTGCATTAAAATATACTTCAATAGGATTTTTAAAATACTTATAAAAAACACCTATTGTAAATAATTCTCCAGCCTTGGGGTAAAGCTCGTAGCGAAGATCAAAATTGGAAACTTTGGTTCTTAGTAAACCCGTATTACCAGCTACAGTAGCACCCAAATCAAAGTCGTAAAACTGAAAGGTGCTTAATTCCCTAAACTCAGGCCGTACCACAGTTTGAGAGCCGGATACCCTTACATTGGTGCTGTTATTTACTTTATAGGTTAGATTAACACCTGGTAAAAAATCTGTTACTTTAGAATTTACAAAACGTGGATCGCTTTTTCTAACGCTGCCAATTAACTGGTCAAAATCTTCTACTCTTAAACCCCAAACCGCTCTTAACTTATCACCTATTTGGTTATCAAATTGCAAAAAGCCTGCGTTTAAAATGGAATTAGCCATGTAACGGTAGCTGTTGCCAGACAATTCGTTTAATGCAAATTTGTTATCAGAACCATTACCAAAATTGCCTGCCGCAAATATTTGGTCAGCAGTTAAAGACCTTAACGGCTGGTTATTGTTAGGGAGATAAATTGCAAATGGTCTTGAATCAAATAACCTGTCTTTTACCTGAAAAAAATAACCTCCTTTTACAGTTTGAGAACGGCTGTTTAATTTAAATGATTTGCTTATATCGCCACCTGCTGTATAGATATAATCATTCAAATTACCGTAATAACGGCTACCGCTTTTTTGAGATGAATTAGACTGACCAATTGCAGCAAGAAATGGGGAGGAAGGATCCTGTGGATTGTCTTGTACATATTGCAAACGACGTTGATCGGGTATGTATTGGTCCAGGATGTTAAAGCTGCCATACCAATGCAGTTTTGTATCGTATTTCTGCAGGTTATGATCTCCGGAAATTTGTGTATTAAAGAAAGTATTTGCTTTAAAAGCCAATTCGGTAGCCCGAATATTATCGCCTAATAAAGAGGTTGCATTTTCAAAATCTTTTCCGGTTCTCAACGTTGCATAATTGGTAGTACTTACGTTTAATAAATTCTTAATAGAAATTTTATTATTGTTACCAATTTGTAAAGTAAAATTAGCCAAAGCTCCTCCCAAAATATCCTGACTGTATTTATTATTGAAGAAATTAAAACTTAAATCAGGCGTATTGTTTTGAAACGAGTTGATCTGGTTTTCGTATTGTGTTCTTTTATTGGATCTGTTATAATTTACAGCAAGTATTGCCGCCAGCTTTATTTTATTGCTTAGCCTGGTATTAAAACCACCATTAATCTGGAGACTTTGATTTAGAAGTGGTAAAACATTGGAGCTTTTTTTATCTGCACTCCAGGTATTTTTAAAATCTTTTGCAAAAGCAGTTTTTTCAGCCTGGCTCAACGCTTCAAAGGTTGATTTTACCGGGATGTTTGCAGGCAAAGCTCTAGTGCCGTCATCATATCCCAAAAAATCTGTTTTACCACCCTTGTAGGTGTAAAAATCGTTTCCAATGGTTTGTGTATTAAATCCGGTTCCTATTTGAACAGAAAGAAAATTTCTTGCAGGTACATCTTTAGTATTAACCTGTATCAGGCCACCAGCCCACTCTCCCGGCAATTCCGGAATAAAAGATTTATTTACAATAATATTATCGATGATGGCAGAAGGTATGATGTCAAAACTAAAAGTTTTACGGTCTGGCTCTGTACTGCTAAGTAATACGCCATTTAACATTGCCTGGTTGTAACGATCTGCCAAACCACGTACCACAAGATATTTACCTTCTTGTAATGAGGTACCCGGCACCCTTTTTAATACTTCACCTGTATTTTTATCGGGCGACCTTCTGATAGCTTCCGCACTGATAACCTGTGCTACAACCGGAGTGTTTTTTTGATAAGCTATTAATGCGGCAACACTTTCCTTTCTGGAAGTTGTTTTTATAATGATATCCGTTTCTGTTTTGGAAGCACTCTCTAACTGAACTTCCATATTAAAAATCTGGTTTTCTGCAACTTCCACATCAGCAACTTCTTTTGTACTGTACCCTACAGAACTTAACCTGATGTTATATTTTTTGCCGGCGTCCACTGTAATAACAAAATATCCGTCTGTATTGGATGCAGTTATGGTTTTTTCGCCATTTATAGATATAGAAATACCTGATAATTTATTGCCTGTTTTTGAATCGGTAACCTTTCCTTCTATTTTACCTTTTTGTGCGATTGTTGCCAATGAGAAGAGCAACAACAAAATCGTAAATTGTAAATACTTCATGCCGTAATAATTTCTGCAAAGAGACAGCTTCTATGTTATGGCAATGTAAACTCAATGTTATGCAAATGTTACGGCTATGTTACGGGAATGTTATTGATTAGTTATTACGATAGCTTTAAAAATAAAGTAAATAGATATTGGAATGCCGGAAATGAAT
>JAYTTM010000741.1:0-1289 GCA_043745055.1 Chitinophagaceae bacterium
TTAAACTTGAAAATAAGTCCTAATTGAATCGGATGAGAATTTTAGTTGATGGAATGTGACCGTCTGATGCAATACAAAATTGGAGAGACCTTATCGCAATATTCCAACACAATATTACAGTGTTTTTTTAGAATACAGAAAAATAATTCCTGAATTACCTTTTTTTTATTGACATTCCATTGGTAAATTAATAAAATTGTTTCTTTTATACCCAAAAGAAATTGTATGCAAATGGGAATGAAGAAAATAGATGGGAACATTTGACAGCAATAATAAAATTTGTTATGCAGAATGGTTTATACAACCTTGTTTTCCAGGACAACACCTGCAACAAATGCATCTATATTTGTTAATGTAACCTGTGCTATTTGTGATAAGGCTTCCTCAGTAAAAAAGCCCTGGTGTGCTGTTACCAATACATTGGGAAAACTCATCAGGCGCATTATAATATCATCCTGTATAACGTTTTCTGACAGGTCATTGAAAAAGAGTTTCTCTTCCTGCTCATAAACATCGAGGCCAAGATAGCCTATTTTACCTGCTTTTAAACCATCAATGGCATCGCTTGTATCTATCAGTGCGCCGCGGCTGGTGTTGATTAACATTACCCCTTCTTTCATCATTGAAATACTGTGTTCATTAATAATGTGCCTGGTTTGTTCTGTAAGCGGGCAATGCAGGGAAATTATATCACTTTGCTCGAGCAAATCTATAAGCGGCAAATAGTTTACACCTTTTGCTGCTAATATTGGATTAGCCATCAAATCAAACGCCAGCACCTTGCAGCCAAATCCCTGCATGATGGCACAGAAAACTTCCCCTATTTTGCCGGTACCAATTACCCCAACTGTTTTTCCATGCAAATCGAAACCCGTTAACCTGTCAAGCGAAAAATTACCTTCTCTAACACGATTGTAGGCTTTATGCGTTTTGCGGTTTAGCGTTAAAATCAATGCCAGCGCATGTTCTGCCACAGCATAGGGTGAATAGGCTGGTACCCTTACCACTGTGATGCCATTTGTTTTGGCACTTTCAAGGTTCACATTATTAAATCCTGCACTTCGCAAAGCTACCAGTTTTATACCCAGCCTTTTAAGTGCAGATAAAACCGCTGTATCTAGCTTGTCATTAACAAAAGCGCAAATTCCTTCACAACCTGCGGCAAGGTTAACTGTTTGCTCGTTGAGCGGTGCTTCAAAATAAATGATTTCGTGTGTACTAACATAGCGATCAAAAAATTCCCGGTCGTATGCCTTGGTGGAGAAAAATGCAATTTTCATAAAGTGAAG
>JAYTTM010000742.1:0-1289 GCA_043745055.1 Chitinophagaceae bacterium
CTAAGGAATTGTTAAATAATAAGTAGTACATTTGATTAAACTATTTTATTATGTTTAGCGATACTGAGCTACAAAAAAAGTTTACATCAATCCTGCCTCATTTAAATGAAAGTGCAGCCCGTTTATACCTGGGCAGTGAGGCTCAGATCTTAGGCAGGGGAGGTAAACAACGTGTTGCAAAACTGGCAGGTGTAAGCCGGGTAAGAATAGATAAGGGGATTGCAGAACTTAGTGCCGGCAAAGTTGAGAATGCACCTGCTGGTTTACAGAAAATAAGAAAGGCTGGCGGTGGCCGCAAACAGCATAAGGAAAGCCAGGCCGGGCTGATAGAAGTATTGGAATCAATCGTAAGCCCACATACCAGGGGCGATCCGATGAAAGTGCTTTTATGGAGTAGCAAAAGCTTACGTAATATTGAAAAATCATTAAAGGAAAGAGGGTATCACGTAAGCTATGTAACGGTAGGTGAATTACTGAAATCAATAGGCTATAGCTTGCAGGGAAATAAGAAAACGGATGAGGGTGGTAATGATCCTGACAGAAATGACCAGTTCGAATTTATCAACAAAACAGCCTTGTCTTTTATGACTGATAATGCACCCGTAATATCGGTAGACTGTAAAAAGAAAGAACTAATAGGAAACTTTAAGAATGCAGGCACAGAGTGGTTTCCACAAGGCAATGCCCCTGAAGTAAAAGTGTATGATTTTATAGATAAGGAATTGGGGAAAGCTGTTCCCTATGGCGTATATGATATTGCCAAAAATGAAGGTTGGGTAAGTGTAGGCATCAGTAAGGATACCGCAGCATTTGCAGTTAACAGTATAAGAAACTGGTGGCAACAAATGGGTAAAGAACAATATCCTTTAGCGGACAGGCTTTTGGTTACAGCCGATGGGGGCGGCAGTAATAGTTCAAGAAGCAGATTATGGAAAAAAGAGCTGCAAACATTAGCTTCAGAAACAGGGTTAGAAATACATGTTTGTCACTTTCCGCCAGGCACAAGTAAATGGAATAAAATCGAACACAGAATGTTTTCATACATTACCAAAAACTGGAGGGCAAAACCATTAGAAAGCTTAGAAGTAATTGTAAGTTTAATAGCAAATACCACAACGCAAAAAGGATTAATGATAAAAGCTAAAGCTGATAAAAACGTGTATGAAAAGGGATTAAAAGTAGATGATGAAGCATTGGGGAAAATCAATCTGACAAACAAAGAATTTAGAGGCGACTGGAATTATAAAATTAACCCTTAAATGTATCATTTATTATTTAACGATCACTAA
>JAYTTM010000743.1:0-1289 GCA_043745055.1 Chitinophagaceae bacterium
TAAACTACTGTACAGTAAAAAGTTATAATATGAAAAAAGAGTATGAAGGTTGCATACATTTAGTTGATGAAAAAAGATGCAAAGCAAACCGACATACTCTTGTGGACAAAGATATTGCATAAAATGCCAATATTTAGCCAATTGAGTCCACAAAAATTAGGCTTATTATTAGCCATAGCGTGCTGTATATTAAAATCACGGACGAGTTGTATCTACAAAGCGAGTGAAAAAATAGGCAGCGTTATTGGTATCAAAACCCCCAAAGGCATTGATTATCAATCGTTTATTAAATTTTTTGCAACAGGAAAAGGGGATATTATACAAAAAGCAATTTTTCAAACGATATTACTCTTTTTATTTCACACTTGTCCAAGTTGTCATTTAGTATTAGACCGTACCAACTGGAAATATGGAAAAGTCCATAAAAATATCCTCTGTATCGGTGCTATTTACCACGGTTGTTTTGTGCCATTAGTCTGGGTGGACTTGAATAAAGCAGGTAATTCGACCATGAAAATGCGTTTAGACCTTATCAAACGCTTAAAAAGTCAATGGCTTGAAGTGCTGCCTTTTCCTGTTCTTCATTTATCAGGCGATAGAGAATTTATCGGCGATTATTGGCTTCGAGAATTAGTAAAACTGGAAATTCAGTTCGTTATTCGGATAAAAAGCAATAAAAAATGCCAAGTTTGGTTCAATAACGGTATCAAAAACAGAGAAATCAAACTCAAGGCTTTGCATCGCTACATGACTAAAAAGGGACTTAAATCACACCAAATTGTACTGGCAGGTGATTATATTGCTCAAATTATTGTCTTAGAAAATACCGCATTACAGCCCGACGAACCTTTTTTGTACCTTATTACAAATGTCGATGATATTGAACAAGCCGCACAACTCTATCGCATGAGGTGGAAAATTGAATGTTGCTTTAAACACTTGAAAACCAATGGTTTTAACCTTGAAAATCAAGCTTTTACGGCACCTCACAAAATTGAATTATTGATGAGTATTCTTGTTTTAGTTTATGCTATGGCTATTTATGAAGGGGTGATTATTTATCAAACCGAACAAGTTAAAACTAAAACTTATAAAGTTAAAGATAATAAGGGACAAATTCACCTTGTCTTTTACCCAGAAAAATCTGTTTTTAGAGCAGGTTTAGCTTTTATTGAAGATTTAATTCTAGACATTAAAAAACTAATTGAGTATTTACATAACATTGTATTTAACTATTTCATTGATAATCAATGTTTTAAACTTTAATCTTTTTCACAGTACAGTAGTTT
>JAYTTM010000744.1:0-1289 GCA_043745055.1 Chitinophagaceae bacterium
CTCACTGTTATTAAAGAGCTTTCGGCCGATAAATTTATTTTAACCGGAAATGTAGTAACCAAACCCGGCGCAAGAACAATCACAGTTGATCAAAAAACACACAAGGTTTATCTGCCATCAGGTTTATTTAAACCTGCTTCTAAAAAAACCTTTCGTCCAGAAATGATTCCCGGAACGTTTAAAATATTAGCTGTAGAAATGAAGTGATCATCCTGCTTATCGCAATGTTTCATTCTTTGAATTGTGCTGTGCTAACTCGAAATCCCGGCCACTCCCGGAAGCGTAGGAACAAGGCAGGTTTTTTTGCAAGGTTGGTTGCTTTGTGTTGGCTTTGTGTGCATTGCAAATGTGCCTGACTTAGTGCGTTGAGTCTTTTAGCCTTTTAAAATTTCCAAAGTTCACCGCAAACTTTTTACGGTTTACATCATTTCCAAATTTATTTAAATTCTACGAAATAGGTTTGTGTTGTAAAAAAAAACATACAACATGAAAAAATTACTAATAGTTTTTATAACACTCGTCCTTGCCATTAAAGGTATAGCTCAAACAATAGAGACCTCTGTCTCCGGCAGTACAGTGGATACAAAGAATGTGCCTGTTGAATCAGCAACGATTTCATTAATGAAGTCTAAAGATTCTTCTATAATAAAAATTGCTGTTTCTGATAAAGCAGGAAAGTTTTCCTTTACTGGAATTTCTTTTGGTAGTTATTTTATCACCACAACAGTTATAAGTTTTGAAAAAACCAATTCATCTATATTTAACCTTTCCGAAAACAACACAACGGTAAAACTAGGAGCTTTGATTTTAAAGGAACTACCAAAAAATCTTGCTGCTGTGGTTGTTACCAGCAAGAAGCCATTGATTGAACAAAAAATTGACCGCATGGTAGTAAATGTAGATGCTGCTGTTACCAATGTGGGGTCAACCGCTTTGGAAGTACTGGAAAAATCACCCGGTGTAGCTGTTGATAAAGATGGCAACATCAGTTTAAAAGGTAAGTCATCAGTAATGGTAATGATTGATGGTAAACCTTCCTATCTGAATGGTGCGGAACTGGCAAGCTTTTTAGGCAGTATGAATTCAGACCAGTTAAGCCAGATTGAAATAATGACCAACCCATCAGCAAAATATGATGCCGCAGGCAATGCGGGTGTAATTAATATTAAAACAAAAAAAAGTATTACACAGGGATTTAACGGCAGTGTTACACTAAACTACGGACAGGGCGTTTATGCAAAAACCAATAATAGCATTATGCTTAACTACAGAACCAGTAAAATAAATAC
>JAYTTM010000745.1:0-1287 GCA_043745055.1 Chitinophagaceae bacterium
CACCGCCACATCGTATGCGTTCTTTTTTTGCAATTCACTTTGAAACATTTTTATCATGGTTACAAAGTTGCTGATGGCTTCCAGGGTTCCGGATTTAAATCCATACATGGCTGCTTTTTCCAGCACCTGCCAAAGGGTTACATCATTTTCATTAGCCGCAAGCACCGCTCTTTCCATACTGGTTTTGCCGATCCCTCTTACCGGGAAATTGATAATCCGTTTCAACGCTTCTTCGTCGCTTGGATTTACAACCACCCTTAAGTAAGCGATGTAATCTTTAATTTCTTTGCGCTGGTAAAAAGAAAGGCCGCCATAAATCCGGTAAGGAATATTCATGCGACGCAGGCTTTCTTCATAACTGCGACTCTGTGCATTGGTGCGATACAAGATTGCAAAGTCGTTATTGAAAAAATGGTTGCGGAGTTTTTCTTCCTGAATGGTATCGGCAACATATTTTCCTTCTTCATTATCAGTAGCGGTACGAACCAATTTAATTTTATCGCCTTCACCTTTATCAGTCCAAAGTGTTTTAGGCAATTGGTTTTTATTGTTGCTGATTATTTCATTGGCAACTTCTAAAATAGTTTTAGTGCTGCGATAATTCTGTTCCAGTTTTACTACCGCTACATCATCATAATCTTTTGTAAACTGTAAAATATTTTCAATGGTAGCGCCACGGAAACTGTAAATACTTTGTGCATCATCCCCCACCACACAAATGTTTTCATGCATGGCACCCAGCAGTTTGATGATCTCATATTGGGAGGTGTTCGTATCCTGGTACTCATCAATCATGATGTACTTAAACTTGCGCTGGTACTTGCTTAATGCATCCGGGTGGTTCTTCAGCAGTTCATACATTTTAAATAGCAAGTCGTCAAAATCCATGGCGCCATTTTTAAAACAGCGTTTGTTGTAAGCGTCGAAAATTCTGCCGATGGCGGGCCGGTTGGCACGGGCATCTTCCTGTTGTAAGATAGAGTCGGCCATATATTCTGCCGGACCAACCAGGCTGTTTTTTGCAGCAGAAATCCTGTTATAAACAATGTTGGGTTTGTACAACTTATCGTCCAGCTCCATTTCTTTCAGTACCGTTTTAATTACACTCTTGGCATCGTCGGTATCATAAATAGTAAAGCTGCTAGGGTAGCCAATTTTGTTAGCTTCGCCTCTTAATATTCTTGCAAATACACTGTGAAAAGTGCCAATGTATAAATTGCGGGCCTCGCTATTGCCGAGGGTACGTTCCACCCTTTCCTTCATTTCCTTGGCCGCCTTATTAGTAAA
>JAYTTM010000746.1:0-1287 GCA_043745055.1 Chitinophagaceae bacterium
GCAAAGCGGGCAATTTATCAATGGTATTTTAGATAACATCCATAAAGAACTTTCAGCTGAAGGTAAAATTGCAAAGAAGAGTTTTAAGAATAGTACGATCTAGTTGAAGGGTTTAATGTTGTTTAATATGGTTTAAGTGGTTAGTGGTTAAAGTGATTGGATGTTTAGGAGGTTAGATATTTAGCATATAATAATAGTTACAATGAAAAAATATTGGGTGTTTATTTTAAGTCTGATTGTTTTGTATAGTTGTGATATGAGAAGAAAAGATAAAATTGCCGACGACGCTGCAAGACTTACTGAATTAGCAATAAAAGACAGTACAGAAGTACAGTTGATTGACAGCGTATTTAATTTTGGAACCATCAATGAAGGCGACAAAGTAGAACATAGTTTTAAATTTATAAATACCGGTAAAAAAGCGCTTGTTATTGGTAATGCCACAGCAAGTTGCGGTTGCACCGTACCGGAAAAACCCCAACAGCCGGTTAAACCAGGCGAAACTGGTATTATAAAAGTTGTTTTTAACAGCCAGGGAAAACAAGGTCACCAGGAAAAAATAATTACGGTAACAGCTAATACATTTACATCGTTTCCTTACTTAAAACTTGTGGGAGAAGTAACGCCTTCTAAGAAATAATTTTTTTATTAATAAATATAAATTCAACATGCAATTACTTAGTATCTTTTTAATGATGGACCCTCAGGGAAAAGGCAGCAGCAGCTTTTCACTTTTATTTATGGGCTTAATGATTTTAGTGTTCTGGATGTTTATGATTCGTCCACAGGCAAAAAAAGCAAAGCAACAAAAAACCTTTATCAGTGATCTTAAGAAAGGTGATAAGGTTGTAACAATTGCCGGCATTCATGGTAGCATTAATAAAGTAAATGAAGATGGAACCATTAGTCTTGAAGTTAGCCCTGGCAGCTATCTTAAAATTGAAAAAAGCACCATCAGTATGGAAATGAGTGCAAGCCTTAACAAACCGGTAGCAGAAACAAAATAATTACCCTGCCTTGCTCGGCAGTAGCGCACCGCTTCCACTTTTCTTCATCAATTTCCTTAAAATAAAACTGTTTTGTTTTTTGGAAATATCAAAGTTTGATGATTAAGTGAGAGCGGTTATTTTATGCACATAAACTCCACTCCTGTCCGTTGCATCTACTTTGCAAGATTGATTTGTTTTTCAAAAATTTTGCCTTCCGTTGCAATAATATGCCAATCGTCTGTTACAACATACAATTTATCATTACTATACTCAATTTGTTTTATAGGAGGGAAACCAT
>JAYTTM010000747.1:0-4729 GCA_043745055.1 Chitinophagaceae bacterium
TGCAATTGAAAACACTGTAAGCCTTTACTGCCGTCGTTCTTACCTGGTTTGCTATAGACTCTTCTACTTGCGCAGGCGTTATTTCCTGGCTGGCTCCCTCATATTTTGCTTCGTAATCAAAAAATTCTTTTTTAGAAATCACTTCCGTTATGGGCAGGGGAATAATATTGCCTTTCGATTTAAAAACGCCAATGGTAAATTCTCTGCCGCTGATAAATTCTTCCACCAACACCTGCGAATCTTCTTTAAAAGCTTTGTCAAGCGCAAGCTGCAATCCGACTGGTTCATTTACACGGCTCATGCCAATGCTGCTGCCGCCATTGTTGGGTTTTACAAATACCGGCAGCGTTAATGTGGCACAAATATCTTCCGGCGTTACAACGTTATCATTAAACAGGTGCATCGATTTTGCCACATGCAAACCTGCAAAAGCGGCCACCGCTACCGTATATCTTTTATTAAACGTTAAGGCAGAGGTAGCGGTATCGCAGCTGCTGTAGGGTATTTGTAAACAATCCAGGTATCCCTGCAGTTTTCCATCCTCGCCGGGCGTGCCATGTAAGGCAATCAATACCGCATCAAATAAAATTTTATTACCATCAATTGTAATTGAAAAATCATTCTTATCAACATTTATTTTTTCTCCGTTGGGCAACGGATGAAACCATCCCGAAGGATGTATATCTATCAAATAATGGTTCCATTTACTGCTGTCAATATGCTGTTGAATGGTAGCGGCCGTTTTATAAGAGATTACAGATTCACCAGAATAACCACCCGTAACCAACGCTATTTTTTTTTTCATTTTTCTGTAGAGGGAATGTTTCGGCAAAGAAACAAAAATAGTTTGATGTTTGAACGGGGCAAAAAGGCCGGGGTGTTGATTGATGAAGGTTGTTTGCAAGTTTATAAATAAGGGGACATAAATATCATATACTGTCCTGCTTTTAATCATAAATTTTCGGGTATTTGATATTTATCTTCGTATTTGATTGTAAAGATTAAAAATAAAGATTACACTTTCGTATTATAAATTGTTTGTAATTTTATACCGAATGAAAAAGTTTTTAGTTTCCATATTGGCCATTGTATATCTTACTGTTTCCAGTGGAGCTACTGTTCAGTTGCATTATTGCATGGGGAAACTGGTGAGCATGGGGCTTTTAAAAAGCAGCAGCGATAAGTGCGGTAAATGTGCCATGGAGAAAACTGATGGGAAAAATAACGGATGCTGCAAAGATGACTACAAGCAATTAAAAATAGAAAAGGACCAGAAAGTAACTGAGTTTGCAGTACAAACAATGCTAACAGAGGCTGTTAAAATACCTGTTTCTTTTTTTGAACTAGCTTTAAATAATTTTTCTTCCCTCACAGAAAAAAATCCTTATGGCCATGCACCACCCCAAAGTGCAACTGTAGCGGTTTACATTCGCAACTGCGTTTTCCGTATTTAAGATAATATTTTTTTTATACGCCTGGCAAATAATTGTCAGGCTTTGGGCATTTCCATATTATGCCTTTCTCAGTAATTTATTCTTCGTAAATAATAAAACAAACAACATGAAATCAATTAAAATGCTGATGATGGCAGCTTTAACCATCTTTTCTGTTTCGGTATTTGCACAGGATTCCAGTATGCATAAAATGAAAATGCATAAAGAAAAAAAAATGTATGCATGCCCCATGCACCCTGATATGGTAATGGATAAACCTGGTATGTGTCCAAAATGCGGTGCCAAATTGAATCTTACTCCTAAAGAACAAATGAAAATGGATGTGATGGGTATTTATACTTGCCCTGTTCACCCAGGAGAAACCAGTAATAAACCTGGTGTATGTGCAATATGCCAATCAAAAATGGCCATGTCACCAAAAGAACGCATGAAGAGCGATGTAATGAAAACATACAGTTGCCCGATGCATCCTGATGTGGTAAGCGATAAATCTGGCAAGTGCCCAAAATGTGGTATGGAGCTGAAAAAAGAAAATACCGCTCTAAAGACTTACAGTTGCCCGATGCATACTGACATGGTAAGTGATAAGCCAGGTAAATGTTCTAAATGCGGGATGGACTTAACAAAGTCAAAAAAGGAACAAATGAAAATGAACGTAATGAAAATATATACTTGCCCGATGCATCCGGATGTGACTAGTAATAAGGCTGGTAATTGCGCTAAATGTGGGATGGCTTTAACAGTAAAGGAGTAGATGGCTAAATAAAATAGCTACTGTGCTGTATTTAAGTGAGCTGTATTTGAATTGATAATGCAAGTAAATATCCAAATAGGTATGCAGTACAAGGGAGTGACACAACGATGATGCCCATAGCTGTGGCTTTGTGAGGGCAACAAACCTTTACCCATTTTTTAACCGTTGATTGGTATAGTTTTAAAACCGTGGGGGTAAAAGTATCTTTTGCCAACTTTTGATTTAACTATACATATCCATTGCTTTGTTTGGGTGACTAACAGAATGAAGTGAAATAAACCGGCAGTTTTTCCAGTCGGGATTCTGCAGTTGATTTACTAAAAAGTAATTAAGATGAATTTTTATCAAAAGCCGTTAGATACACTTTTAGCCGAATTAAAAACATCCGGACAAAACGGATTGACGGATGCCGATAGTGCGGCAAGGCTGAACGAGTATGGCCATAACCGCATTAAGCGAACCAATAAGAGAAATATGCTACAGGTATTTCTGGAGCAGTTTAAGAATATGCTGGTGATACTATTGGTTGTTGCGGCAGCGCTTTCATTTTTTTTAAATTCAAACAGGGATGGGATTATTTTAATGCTGGTTGTATTCTTTAACGCCGTGATAGGTTTTTACCAGGATTGGAAATCAGAAAATATCCTGGCTTCACTCAAAGACTTAATTATTGAACATTGTTTTGTTATTCGCAATGGCAAAAAAATAGAAGTTCCTTCTGATGAACTGATACCGGGTGATATTGTTTCTTTAAGTGAAGGAGATGGTATTCCTGCCGATATTCGTTTGATTGAATCTACGGGCTTTTCTACCAATGATTTTATCCTTACCGGCGAATCGCAGCCAAGGGAAAAATCACATACCATCGTACTCGAAAAAGAAGTGGGTATCTCCGAACAGGATAATTGTGTATTCATGGGTACTACTGTTGCCAAAGGAGAAGCCAATGGTATTGTAGTTGCCACAGGCATGAATACTGAATTGGGCAGGATAGCCAAAAGCTCGGAAGCCATTGATGCAAGCATCACCCCTTTACAAAAAGAGTTGAATGCGGTAGCAAAAAAAATTACCTATATCACTTTAATCCTCGCTGGAGTATTGATGGCAATAAAGCTATTAATGGGTGAGGCATTGAATGATACGCTTACTTTTACGATTGGGGTTGCGGCTGCCATGGTACCAGAAGGATTGCCTGCACAAATTTCTGTTTCGCTTGCGCTAGGCGTGTCAAGACTTGCAAAGAAAAAAGCCATTGTAAAAAAATTATCTTCTGTAGAAGCATTGGGAGCTGCTACTGTAATTGCGTCCGATAAAACAGGCACCATCACCAAAAATGAAATGACCATTATTCACTGTTATTTGAACGGTGAAAATTATACCATTACAGGCACAGGGTATGAACCCAAAGGTGAAATTTTAAATAATGACCATACTGTTTTAAACATAGACAATCTTGAGGAGGTGAAAGTATTTTTCTTAAATGGCTATCTTTCATCAACGGGTAAAATAAACCCGCCGGATAAGTATCACCAAACCTGGTATCCTATTGGCGACCCAACCGAATGCGCTTTTTCTACCCTTATACTTAAGGCGGGATATGATTTAGAAACAATTGCGTTAGACTATAAACGTTTGCAATTGTTCCCTTTCGATTCTGTTCGAAAAAGGGTTGCTATCATACGGGAACATAAAGACAAACGCATCAGTTTTGTAAAGGGATCTATTGAATCAATTCTGGAGGTTGCCAATTCGCATATCACCAATCATGAAGTAAAGCCCCTTACAGAAGCAGATAAAAAACATTTTCTTGAAATTGCTGAAGTACAAGCTGCAGAAGCCAAAAGGGTTATCGCAATTGCGTATAAAGATTTGCCGGTTCAGGATCAATATACCATTGAAGATGCAGAGACCAATATTGTATTTGCCGGTTTTGTTGCCATGATTGACCCCCCACATGAGCAAGTAAAAGAAGCCATTGCCACCGCATTTAATGCAGGCATGAAAGTGATGATGATTACAGGCGACAATGAAGTTACTGCAAGGGCCATTGCCGGCCTGATTGGAATGTTGAATGCCGATGGTTCAGTTCCTGAGGTTATTAACGACCAACAAATGAAGGGCATGAGTGATGAAGCCATCAGTAAGCAATTAGCTGCAAGAACATTGATATTTTCAAGAGTATCGCCCGATGAAAAATTAAAAATAATTTCCCTGCTTAAAGAGCGTGGTGATGTAGTAGCAGTTACCGGTGATGGAGTAAATGACACCCTGAGTTTAAAGAAAGCTGATATTGGTATTGCAATGGGTTTGAAAGGTAGCAAAGTAGCACAGGAAGCTGCGAGCATGGTATTGCTTAATGACGATTTTGCAACCATTGTAGTTGCCATTAAAGAAGGCAGAACCATCTATAATAACCTTAAGAAAAATGTTTTAGCCAACCTGATTGGCAACCTCGCCGAATTAACAGTAGTACTGTTGGGATTTGTAGCCGTCTTCTATAATTTACCCATCGCTATTTATG
>JAYTTM010000748.1:0-4717 GCA_043745055.1 Chitinophagaceae bacterium
AAGCTGTTTTTTTCTTAATGGGAATGGTATCAGCCGTTAATGTTTTGTAAAAGCTTTTATTAAAATGCCGCCCGTTAGTAGCTCCTGCTGTCAGCAGTAGCACAACGGCCAGTGCCACGGATGCTGATATATATTTTGCCTTACCTTTGTACACGTTGTTCATTGCAGTTGCGGCAAAAATAATCATATTAGCCTCAAATGTTGTGAAGGAAAACCTATTATTATAAACCCCTGGTAAATCTATTGTTGATATGCTGAATGCAAAATCTATTGTACCTGTTTTGTTATCCTTTTTACTTTGCTGTTTAAATACTGTTGATGCACAAAATACAAGGTCCATTAAAACAATTATTGTAGATGCAGGCCATGGTGGTAAAGATCATGGGGCCACAGGCAGCTATGAAGGTGGACTTGATTCTTACGAAAAAAATGTAACCCTCGCCATAAGTATTAAACTGGTGGCAGAATTGCGAAAACAATTACCAGATGTAAAAATTATTCCCACCCGTACTACAGACGTTTATCAATCGCCACCGGAAAAGGCAGACATTGCCAACAGCAATAAAGGCGATCTTTTTATTTGCATACATGCCGATGCAGTTGATTTAAAAACTGGACGAAGACAAACAGGCACCCACATGGAAACAAGGTACAAAGTAAAAACTACCGGAAAAGGAAAGAGAAGAAAAAAAACTTCTACCCCATACACCGTAACTGTACCTACATACGAATATTATAAAATTGGAAGTCAGCGTGCTGGCACCAGTATCTGGCTGTTTGCTGCACATAAAACCAGCGATAAAATAAAGGCATTGATGAAGAATGAAGAAGATGAAGAAATGAATGTAGCTACCGGTAGTGACTCTACTTATAGCAGCATTGACTTTAGTGCACCTGAGTATAGGATGATGGCAAAAGTGCATGCAGACAGGTATCAGCAAAAAAGTATTAGACTGGCTACTTTGATAGACCAGGAAGTAGATAAAACCGATAGAAATGCATTGGGCATTAATCAGCGCCAAAAAGGCATTTGGGTATTGCAGGCAACCAATATGCCGGCAGTGCTTATTGAAACCGGCTTTATTACCAATCATAATGACGAGCGCTATTTAAACAGTGATAGAGGCCAACAGGAATTAGCCGAATCTATTGCCAATGCGGTAAAATTGTATAAAGAACAGGTTGATAATACTAAAGCCACTACTGCTACCAATACAGAAATAAAAAAAGTAGAGCAAAAGATTTTAACAGAGGCGGGCGCTGTTAAATACAGCACAAGAGCCAGCGCAACATTAAAAAAGATCGGCATCAACCAAACAGATTTTAAAGTGGATTTATATGATGATGGAGATATTGACGGCGATATGGTTTCTGTTTATTACAATGGCAAACTAATAGTTGATAATAAAAAACTTACAGATAAACCGCTTACATTAAGCCTTACAACAAATACCGGTATTAAAGAAAATGAGTTATTGATTTATGCAGAAAATGAAGGGAGCATTCCTCCCAATACCGCATTGATGATTGTAACTGAAGGCAATAACAGAACAGAAGTTAGGGTAACTGCCGATGCAAAGAAAAATGGTGTAATTGTATTTTCCAGGAAATAGATTGTATAAAAAAGCAGTCGGTTGTGGTTTCTTTTAATTTTTGAATAATACATTGATAAATATTTCCACATTACTTAAAACGTTCTCCAAAAAAATTATCCCTAAATTTGACCATTAACAACTTGATTTGTAATGACAATTTCAAACGAAACAAAAGTAGGATCACTCACTGCGATAGCCATTGTATGTTTAATATTAGGCTTCAACTTTTTAAAAGGGAAAACATTTTCCGGAAAAAACACCCGTTATACTGCTACCTTTTTTGATATACAGGGATTATCCGTTAGCAACCCCGTAGTTATTAATGGTAAAGTGGTTGGGAATATTTATGGAATAGATGGAGGAAAGGATATGCGAAAAATTGCTGCTATCATTAACATGAAAGATGATGTTAATATCCCTGATGATTCTTATGCAGTAATCACCAAATCACTATTGGGTAGTGTGCAACTGGAAATAAAACTGGGCAATAATACCACCAGCTTTAAGAAAGATGGCGACTCCATCAATACAATAGCTACCAGCGATTTGGTGGGAGATGCAATGAAAAAACTGGATCCCGTTTTGTACCAGGTTACCAAAGCAGTAAAGACATTGGACAGCGTGTTAAATACAGTCAACAGTGTTTTTGATCCTGCAGCAAAAAATAATATAAAAGGCATGCTGTACAATCTTAATAAAACTACTGGTTCTTTGGCTGTTTCATCTGCTTCGCTGCAATCAATATTAAATACCCAAACAGGTGCGCTGGCAAAAACACTGGATAATGTTAGTTCTTTTACAGGCGCCTTAAAAAACAACAATGAAAAACTTACGCAAACTATGAACAATGTAGAAGCCGCCACCAATAAGTTTGCAAAACTCGATGTAGAGAAAACACTCACCACACTAAATGGTACCATCGACGAATTAAAATCAACCATATCAAAAGTAAATAGTGATAAAGGCACCCTTGGTTTATTAATGAATGATACTAAATTGTACAACAATCTTACTGCAACCTCCAATAAAATAAACCTCCTGCTGGATGATGTTAGACTTCATCCAAAGCGCTATGTAACCATTTCTGTATTCGGCAAAAAAGATAAAAGCGAAGTACTGATGGTGCCATTGCCAGATACACTGAATGCCCCTTACCTAAATAAATAATTTCTGTTTGAAGTATAAAAAAAGATGTAAGGATAACTAACAATTTATTTTTTAGTAAAGAGAAGATTTTATTTAGATCTGCGTGAATGACATTACACCTGAATAAAATTGTGTTTTCATTTATAAATAAAGAAAGAAATTGCAACTTGTAAAATTATTTATTTTGAAACCAATTATTAAGGGCAGCATTTTTATTTTTTATTTGTTTTTTTCTTTTATCGGTACCAATGCATTTTCGCAAATTACCTTACCGGCAAGCCCTGCAGCCGACACACTCCGTAAGATAGAAATTATACAGGGAAACAGTTTACGAAAGAAAATGGTAGACAGCATTACTTATCAAACCATTGCAGGCAATGTAATTATGAAGGAGAACCCTACCCTTTTTTATTGCGACAGTGCTTCTATTAACGAACGATCTAAAGTAATGGAGGCATTTGGCAATGTCCACATTAATCAAAACGACAGTATACATACTTACGCACAATATCTTAAATACATTGGTGCCGAAAAAATAGCCTACCTAAAAAAAGATGTTCGGCTAACCGATAAAAAAGGGGTACTTTATACACAGGAGTTGGAGTATGATTTAAAAACAAATATTGGTACCTACAAAAATGGCGGAAGAGTGGTAAATGGCAAAACAACCCTTACGAGTCTGGGTGGTGTTTACTATGCTGATACCAAAGACGTGTACTTTAAAAAAAATGTGCACCTGATAGATCCCAAATACGATATAAAGAGTGACAGCCTTTTGTACAATACCCTAACACAAGTAGTAACTTTTATTGCGCCAACGTATATAAAAGGTAAAGAAGGAGGTGATATTTATACCACCAGCGGCACCTACGATTTAAAAAACGGCAAAGCTTTTTTTGGCTACCGCACGGTATTTAAAGACAGCACCCGCACTTACGTAGCAGACAAGAGTGCCTACGTTGAAAAAGATGGTATCGCACAGCTGGAGGGAAATGCGGTGATAAGGGATAGTGTAAATGGCTACACAATTTTGGGAAATCAGATTTATCTTAATAAGCTGGATAATTCATTTTTAGCAACCCGTAAACCAGTACTTATTTTTAAGGGCGAAGGCAACGACAGTACTTTTATAGCAGCAGATACCTTATTCTCCGGCGTGGAAAAAAGAGATGAGCAAGGGAAAAAAATTTTATTGAAAAAAGATACTTTAAAGAAACCGATGGTCATTTCCGGCGATAGTACTGGTTTGATAAATCAAACAGATAGCAGCCTGCAAAAAATAAAACAACAAATGGAAACTCTCCAAAGTGCAAGAGCTGCCAGTGAGCCTGAATTTAAAAAACCAACACAACAAATTATTACTGATACTGCTGTTGCAACAAAGCCTTCGTTAGATACAACAAACCGGATGGCGGGAATACCACAGGATTCGTTATTAAAAATACCTCCGGTAGAAAAACTGAAAAAAGACACCAGCATTAATATAGCCAAAGACTCTGTAATCCGCTTTTTTATTGCCTTTCACCATGTGCGTATATTTAATGATTCCTTGCAGGCAGTGTGCGACAGTCTGCATTATTCGTCAGAAGATTCTATGTTCAGGATGTTTAAAGACCCGTTGGTGTTTAGCAATAAATCGCAGATTTCCGGTGACACTATTCATCTGTTGACAAAAAATAAAAAGGTAAACAGAGTTCGGGTATTTGACAACGGGCTTATCATAAACGAACTAAACAGCAATATGTATAACCAGATAGGCGGCCGTACTTTAAATGGTTATTTTAAAGAGGGTGCGCTAGATTATATGAGGGTGAAAGGATCTCCCGCCGAAAGCATTTTTTATCCACAGGATGATGACAGCGCCTATACCGGTATGAACCGTTGCAAGGGGGATGTAATAGATGTGTATTTTGTAGACAAAAACGTAAACAAAGTAAAATTTATCAACGAAGTAGATGGCATTTTATATCCCATGC
>JAYTTM010000749.1:0-1281 GCA_043745055.1 Chitinophagaceae bacterium
TCTGAATAGCCGCTAAAATCGCAATATATCTGGAATGAAAATGCAACAGCAGCAATTACCAGTGCCGTACTGCCATAGGAAGATGAATCTGCATATACCTTGTTAACAATAACAGACATAGTGTCTGCTATAACCACTTTCTTAAAAAAACCCCATAGCACTAACTCAATACCCCTGATGGCATGTTCTGTTTCAAACTTTCGCTGCACTTTTATTTGTGGCAGCAGGTGGGTAGCCCTTTCTATAGGCCCTGCCACCAGCAGTGGAAAATAACTTACGAACAGGGAGTAGTCAACAAAATTTCTTTCCGCTTTAATCTTTCCTTTATAAATATCAATTACATAACTAAGACCATGAAACGTATAAAAAGAAATACCCACAGGCAAAATCACTTGTAATGTCCATACATTAACGTGAATCCCTACATGCGACAATCCTTCTGCAAAAGAGCCAACAAAAAAATTATAATACTTGAATATACCTAAAAATCCCAGGTTAATAATTACACTCAGCCAAAACCAAAAACGTTTTTTCTGCTGGTCATCATACTGCTCCATCTTTAACCCGGTAAAATAATCTAAGGCAGTAGAAAAAATCAGTAAGAAAAGAAAACGGTAATCCCAGCAGGCATAAAAATAATAGCTGGCTGCCAGCAGCAGTATATTTTGCAATTTTAAATTACGATTGGTAACAAACCAATAAAGAATAAAAATAACTGGGAAGAAAAGAAGAAAACTTAACGAATTAAAAAGCATTAATGAGAGCCTATTTTTAAAGTGAGTTATATTATGGAAGTATCAAATCTACCATCCAGTTTTGCGGAATAAAGTTGCCTTCGTGCCAGTTAAGGTCTTTATCCCAGTAGCCTTCGCAGGCATTATAAATTTCAGTGGCAAAGCCATAACTTATTTCGAGAATAAGCGGCACCCCATCTTTATAAACAAAATCAAAAGCAAGGCACTGTGCATTTAATTGCCGGGTAAACTTCATAGCTATTTTCACCGATTCAATATCAAAGAGCTCTCTTTTATAAAAAGTTATACCACTGCCCGAAGCCCTGAAATCATTTTCTCTTACCATTCGTTTCATGGCAAAAGCTTTTTCCCCAATTACAATAATGCGGATGTCGCAATCATTATTTTCAATAAAATTCTGGAAATAGACATACCCTTTTTCCCTGCCAGCGATTTTGGCATATTCGGTAGTATAAAAGATACGGATGAAGCCTTTACAAACATCAAAAAAGGTTGTATTGCCCTTTTTAAATTTCCTTAACCGTTC
>JAYTTM010000750.1:0-4703 GCA_043745055.1 Chitinophagaceae bacterium
CCTATAAAGTTTGAACTTGCAGTATTTGATGAATTTTCAGCTAGTTGTGATTACAAAACACTTCCAACTGCATTTAGAACAAGAGTAGGTACTATTCAACGTCAAACTGGTGAGTATGTGGTTCGTGAAGTTCTTATGAAAGATGAGGCTTACTTACGTCATATCAAACAATTTGATATGGATCAAAGAACTCGTGAAGCATTTGATTTAAACTTGCTTGATAGCGTAGATAGAAAAGCATTCTACACTTTGTATTATGTTTCCTTTACCGATAGTTATCATGGAATGGATAGAAAGACTCTTGCTGAAAAGTTTACTGCAGTATTCGCCTTTAAAGAAGGTTCTGGAGATGCAGCAATTTTCGAGAGTGGTCCTATTGCTCTATTAAGTGGTAAATCTGGTGTTGGTCTTCATATCAATGCTTAATCTTAACATAACATAAAAATAGAAGCTCAGTGGCAGTAACGCTGCTGAGCTTTTTTATTACAATGACAAGACTTAATTTATATACTCCAGAAACTTTTGATGTAGAAACTTTACGAATTGAAGATAATTCAATATATGAAGAAGCTGTAGCAAATCCAATTTTGGAAATAAAAACTCCCTCTGCTAAAAATTTTATAGTTTATAACAATCCATTTACTTGTAAAAGTATTACGTTGAATTGTGTAAACTTAAAGTTATGTACAGCAGGATGTGGTGGCGCACTTGCTTGTTTACCTGATGGTATTTATTCAATCAGATATTCTGTAGATCCAAATTTACAGACAATGGTTGAATTTAGTCATTTTAGAGTTACAAGTTTAATGAAAAGATATATACAGACATGCTGTAAATTTACCAATAAAAAATGTGATTATAAAAAATCAGAATATAAAAAAATATTAGATAAGCTTATTGAGATTCATTTTATAATATTAAATGCAAAATGGAAATCAGAAGAATGTCTTGAAAACACAGAAGCGTTAGCTTTATATGAACAAGCCGTAACTTTATTAAACGATTATGATCATGGATATTGTTGAAATTAGCTCAGATATAAAATGTATTTCAGCAACTACTTTTTCAAAAAAAAGAATAGAAAAAGAATACATGATAAAAATGTGTGCTGATTCTGCTTTAGAAGTAAAAACTTTTGAAGAAAGAGCTATGGAAGCTTTTATTTTTGTTCAGCTTTTAGAAAATATTCAGTTTCTAAATTATCGAGATAAACGTACTGGAGAAAAAATCTGTAATTGTAATCTCAATAAAATATACAATCTTAAATGAAAAATAAACGTAACATTAATAAAGTAAACTGTATTCGGTCTTCATCTAGTTGTATTACGTGGAATGGACCAGACATTACTTGTTTAGATATTTGCACAGGAGATGAATTAGAAGATGTAGTTTATGGTCTTGCAACTAAACTTTGTGAAAACATAGGAGAAACAGATTTCTCAACTTTATCTTTACAATGTATAATTGATAAACTAAAAATTACTTTACCCACAGATAGATCTTTAATAAATTTATTACAATTATCTTTTGATAATGATTGTAAATTAAAAGATTTAGTTGATCTTCTTGAAGCTAAAATTGTAGATCCTAATATACCCTTAAATTTAAATTTAAAATGCTTAACCGTTTTTGATGGTTTTGGCACACCCTTACTTGTAACACAACTAGTTTTAGATCAAGTATTAATTGATCAATTTTGTTTACTTAAAAATAAAGTAAATGCTCTTGAAGCAAAAGATATTGATTTACAAAGTCAAATTAATAGTCTTAATTTAACTCCTTATGTAGAGCCAACACAAACAACTTGTTGGGCAGGAACGCGGACCTTATCTCAGCAAGTTGTAGTTGGTTATCAAAACTTATGTGATTACAGAAATAAAGTTGGACTTGATGTTCAAATTCAAGCTGCAATCTCTCAACAACCCACAGGTCTTAATTCTATTTATGGATTAAATCCTAACTGGAAATTAACTCCAACCTCACTTGCAAATTCTGATACTAATCAATGGATTGTTATTGATAGTTTATTGAAGCGTATGTCTGTAATTGAAGAATGTGCTTGTAAGATAACTTGTAAAGATATTTTAATAGGTTTTATTGTTGCATTTAATGATGATAAAACTGTAAATTTAAAATTCACTTCAGGTGCAGGAACAGTAATACCAATAGGATTTACTGATTGTGGTACTTTACTTACAATTAAAAGTGATAAAGGTGTTATCTCTGCAAATATACCAGTTATAATTAGTCAAGAAGGTATTACTACAGATATTGATATTTCTCAATTTGAAATTGGAGATTTCTTAACTTTTTCTTTGGAAGTTAATATGTGTTCTGCTGGATTAAATTGTCAAAAATGTGTAAGTAAAATTGTTAAAAATACTTCGGGCTGTTGTTTAATTACCAACGCAGATAATGAAAATATTACTTTAACTTATAAAATATGTGGGATTAGTCCTGCAACTTAATAAAATGGCGCAACCAACAATTTGTATAACAAAAACCGTTACTTTAGTACCTGGAGAGTCTTTTGTACTTCCTCCAAATTCTACAGTTATAGGTGCATCTAATGTGGATGGATTAACTTCCACATGTGCAGATTTAGATAATCTTGAACAGTATTCTTGTTTTGTAGCTATAGTTGCAGCAGGTGGTGTTGAAGGTAATCAAAGTCAATATTATGAAGGTAATCAAAGTCAAATAAGAGGGCTATCAATAAATGGATTAGTAACTAGTTTTACTTCAACATTTAAAGCAAATAATGCAGGAAGATTTGATAGTGATTTAGCTACAATACTTATAGAAATTAAAAATGCTTCAAACCAAAGTATTATAAGTACTGGTACAGGTATTAGCTGTGGTTCTGGTGTAAGAGGTTGTTTGACTTATATTTTAATAAAAACAATTCCTTCCATTGCAAATAGTTTAAGACTAATACTTGGAAGTGATATTCCTGTGGGTGGAGTTAATACTACTATAATAGTAGAAAGTCAATTTTTCCCAATAGAAACTTTAATAAACGCAGGATATGTAAATATTCCTACATGTCCTTAATAATTTAAAACATAAAAAATGGCTTGTCCTTGTGAAAAAGTAACATGTAATGAATGCAATCCTTGTGCACCAACCTTATGTCCTCAAGTTTGTGCTCCTCCTGCGTTTCCTACATGCGAAGATCAATGTGAAATACCTTTATATTCTACAACATTAGTACCTATCATAACAACTGATTCAGTTATTAATGCGGGAGGAAGTGATATATGTGTAGGAATAAACAATACAGATAATCTTACCAGTATAATTACAAAATTAAAAAATTATATTAAAACGGTAAAGAATAGGTTAATCCCTAATAATTCTTTATCTATAATTACAATACCAGGTGGTTGTAATGATAGTGCAAATATTAAAGTTAGAATAGACCCAGCAGTTAATAATGGTCTAGTACTAAACACAAATGGTCTTTATGTAGCACCAGGAGTTAATAGTACTCCTTTTATTTTAAAGACTTTAGCTACTACCACACTTGATTTATTTGGAGAAGGTACTTTATCAAATCCTTTAAGAGGAGATGTTAAAATAAGTACTGATTTAGATAATGGTATTACAAATACTATGACTGGAATTTTTTCTCCTAAAAGTGTAGTTAATGTATTAGACACTATAACTGTTGATCTAGCAGGGGATGGTGAAATAACTTCACCTTTATCAGCAAGAGTTAAAATAGATCCTGTGGTAGGTAATAGTTTAGTTAGTAATGTAAATGGACTTTATGTTGCACCTGTAAGCTTACCAGCAATCTTAACTAATGTTCTTGATACAAATACGGTAGACTTGCAAGGGGATGGTTCTTTAGCTACTCCTTTACTTGCAAATGTAAAGGTTAGTTCTACTGCAGGAAATAGCTTAGTTGCTTATGCGGATGGTATATTTGTTCCAACTTCTACATCAACTTCTTTTAATACACAAGATACTACAAGTATAGATTTATCTGGAAATGGTAATTTAACTACACCTTTAAGTGCAGATGTTAAGATAAGCAGTAATTTAGGTAATGGTATTAGTATACTTTCAGATGGTATTTATTCTGAAAAAATAAATATTAAGAATGGTCCTTGTATTAGTTTTGTAGTTAGTGCTATTTCAGGAGTTAAAACATATACTCCAGTAATAGATTGGGCTTGTGTAGCTACTAAAGTTTGTCCTTTATGTATAGCACCTATTTGTACAAATGTTGCATTTGTAGGTAGTCCTGTATTAGCAGATAGTGTAGTAAATGCAGCATATAGTCAAACAATTTCTCTTACAGGAACAGCTCCATTCATGATTTCAAATATAACGAAACCTTCCTGGATGAACATTAATTACGGATCAAGCGCATATACTTTTACAGGTACTCCTGATACAGTAGGTACTTTCCCTGTGGCATTTACAATTACTAACTGTGTTAATGGTTTTGTTAACTTTACTCAAAATATTAATGTAACTGCAGTTGTAGTCCCGGTAAGTTGTATTAGTTATAATTTACATAATACATCGGGTGTAAATACAAATTATACTTTTATGGATTGTAATAATATTTCACAAAGTAATAGTCTAGGTCCTAATGGAACAGCAACTATTTGCGCAATACAAGGTTCTTTCAATGATCCAACAGGAAACATAGTTTTAACTTTAGGTAATGCAAATTGTAGTGCTTCTCC
>JAYTTM010000751.1:0-1278 GCA_043745055.1 Chitinophagaceae bacterium
AATGGGAGTGTCATTATCTGAGTTATAAATGCAATGATAGTAATGTGATCAGGTTAAAACAGGATGAGTATTCATTTTAAGGATAAGTATTTTTAGAAAGGATTAGCAATCTAGAAAAATTGAATAAAATTCCCCAAGTTCTTCACTGATAAAAAAGTAAATTTGTGTAAATAGTTGTAATATGGATACTGTAAAAAAAATGCGGCAAAATGTAAAAAAATATATTGAAACCGCTGACGAAAAAGTTGTGAAAATGATGCATGCAATGCTGGAAGCAGATGCTGAAACATCCTGGTGGGATAGCATGCCAGAGGCAATAAAAATAGATGTAGAGAAGGCAATAATAGAAGCCGACAATGGCGATAACATACCAGATTCTACCATACAAAAAAGAATGCAAAAATGGCTTGCAAAATAATTTGGACTAAAAGAGCCTGGCTTACTTTTGAGAATAATATTAATTATCTACAAATTAACTGGACTGAAAAAGAAATAGCCAAATTTATATTACTTACTCAGAAGCGATTATTGATTTTATCCAATAGCCCCCGAATTGGTACATCCAGAAATGCTAATAATCCAAACTTACTTTTTACATTGATACACAAAAGGGTGGCGTTGATTTACTGACATAAGCCTTTGAAAAACGAAATAGAGTTGTTGGTATTTTGGAATACTGCTCAAAATCCCCGAAGACTTTTTTTAAATGATTCTTTGTAGGAATGATTTTCATGAAGCCACGTTATTTAAAATTTCCAATTATTTCAATAGCGAATCCAATACTTTATGAAACAAAGCGAAATCATTCAAATCATTGTGAGAGCCTTTTTTGATCGTTACAAAATGATCCGTTGGTTTTAAAATTGCTTTTAATTTTGCAGCACAACTGTACCGGATAACCCCATCCGCTGTGCCATGAAAAATGGTGATGGGGCCTTTTATATCCTGCAAATATTCATTCACCGGAAATTTGTATTTGGCCATTCTGCTATTGGGGTAAATAGGTGCATAGCAATCATATAATGCAGGCATACTGTAATAGGGTGTTTCTAAAATAAGTTGTCTGCAATCCACTACAGAAGCCAGTTGAGCTGCAATACCTGTACCCAGCGATTTACCATAAATTATAATGCTGTCTGCTGCAAATTTTGTATTGGCTAATTTATAAATCTGCCCTGCTTGCTGGTATAAAATTGTTTCATTTATTTTACCAACACTTTTGCCATATCCCGGGTAATCTTCTATCCACACTTCATAACCATGCTTTGTAAAGTTGGA
>JAYTTM010000752.1:0-17838 GCA_043745055.1 Chitinophagaceae bacterium
TACAGCGATTTAAATATTATCCTGGTATTGCCGGAAGAATATATTGCAGCAGGACAAGAAATTATAGATGCCTTTTTTGATTACAATAGAATTCAAATTACTACAGGCGGAAGAACAAGGTTTCATTCTGTACAAAACGGGCTGAACCTGGTAAAAGAAGAAAGCATCATTTTTGTGCATGATGGTGTAAGATGCCTGTTAAGTAAATCTTTGATACAAAGATGCTATGAAGCAGCATTGGAAAATGGGGCAACTATACCTGTTATCGATTCAAAGGATAGTATAAGACTGGTTAGAGGCGAAAGCAATGAAGCTATAGACAGAAGCATGATTAAACTGGTACAAACGCCACAAACCTTTCACAGCAAAATTTTGCTGCCGGCTTTCAATATTGATTTTAAAGACAAATTTACTGATGAGGCAACTGTTGTAGAAGCTTTCGGCATTCCTGTTCATTTAATTGAAGGGGAAGAAAATAATATTAAAATTACTACTACACGTGACTTGCTGCATGCTGAACAATTACTGAAGTCACACTAACAATACAACAGGAAATAATATTTACCGGGCATTGCAGGTTAAACTATATGGGACAAAATGATTTAAAGTAACTAAACATCTGCCAGATTATTTTTTTAGTGATAATTACAAAAGATAAAATAATTTCAATTAATAAATACTACCCCATTTTTTTAACATCCCTATTAATTGCAATTAATGCGGTTCTACATTTATTGATTCCGTTTTTTTAGTAATAATTAATACATCTTATCAATCGTAGCTAATTCTCAATTATCAGATACTGGCATTCGCTTGTAGGTTTGGTTTTATTTATTAAAAAAATAAACCTGATAAACATGCAAACGCTTTTAACATTACTCACACACTTTGGAGCAGCACTTACCATACTATTGCTGTATTATTTCGTTCCTGTAATTGTGTTCTATTACATTGTTTACAAAAAGAACAAAGGAAAATGGAAACATTTTAAAATACAACAAAATATACATCCCGGAAGCCCCCAGATACGGCGTGAAATAAAAGATTCTTTATCTGCAACTTTTATCTTTTCTTTAGCAGGATTTTTTATGTACGAAGCTGCAACCCGGGGATATACTAAGGTTTATTTTAACATCAATGATTACAGTAAAATATATTTTATTCTGAGTCTTTTTATAAACATTTTTGCAAATGATACCCTTTTTTATTGGGCACACCGCTTCATGCATTTAAAATGGGTATTCCGCCACATACATCTTACGCATCATAAATCAACCAGCCCAACACCTTTTGCTATGCTTGCTTTTCACCCCGGAGAAGCAATTATCCATAGTATAGTTTATATCTTATTGATTTTTATTTTTCCTATCCATCCCATTATGTTTGGGGCATTTCATTTGTATAATTTAATTTCGAATGTTGCCGGGCATAGCGGATACGAATTTATGCCTGATAAACTTGCCATGCATTGGTTTTTTAATTGGCAAAATACCGTTACAAATCATGATGTTCACCATAAAAAATTCAATTGTAATTACGGCAATTATTTTCTTATTTGGGACAAGTTAATGAACACATTGGAAAACAAAAACCTGGAGAGCACAAAAATGTACAAGGGGAAATTAAAGTCGGTTTTAAAAATTGTTGAAACCGATTCAAAAATAGATTCTGGATTGCAGACTAATCAAACAATTTAAAATAAATCTTAAAAACAAAACCGCTCCTTTTAAGGGAGTGGTTTTAGTATTATTTAAACCAGATAATTTAATAAGAATTGTGGGTTTGGGGCATAAAAAAAAGTGGTAACAATTAGTAAAAAAAACAGGTAGGTGTAATAAAACACCTGGTAGTATGTGCGGAGTCTATGGCTCTATTTTAACTGGGGTTCTTAAAGCACAACTGATTACAATCTTTTGTTACAAGACAGAAGCGGGCCTACGGCTATACAGTAGCTTTTAATGAAGTTGCTCTAAATTTCGGATATTCATTTAAAGAATTAACAGGTAGTTGAATGCTTTATCTTTAGTAAATATTATTGTTATTTTTTTAATTGATTTACAGAGATAGTCAGTTTTATCATAGTTATTGTAAACAGTTCATCCGGAAAGAAATGATTAGTTTTATTATGAATGTTGTGCAAGAAAATTAAACTGAAATGATTATTAATGTTTTTTTGATAAACAATTAATAAAAAAATATTAAAATCAGCAGCTGGCTGAATAAAAAAATATGGCAATTAAAAACTTATTATGTATCCTGTTACTGCTTTCTCATGCAGCAACACAAGCGCAGGACAGCAGCTTTAAGGCCAAGCATGCTGCAATCCTGTTCCCTTATCCCATGTATTCAGAAAACTGGCGCTCCTCTATTGGCTTCACCATGATGACCACACCGGAGGACATTACTGAAGAAATAAGGCTACGAATACCTTGCGGAGATTACCGTGTAATGCGGAGGATTAATGACCAATTCAGCATTGATGGAAGAATTATGTTTCAGGTACTGCAAAACCACCTATCTGCCGGCATTTGCTGGGGAATACCATTGGGAAGAAATGTTTATTTCAACATAGGAGATGATATGGGGTACTGGTTCGGTTTCTTAAAAGTTAGCGGATTTGACAGCAGAGCATCCGGCTGGTTTAATTATCCCACCATGAGTATTGGTTATAAAACAAACAATAACCTGCTGATAACCTTAAAGGCACAGGCTTCCGTTAATTTATCTTACAAAGCTGTAAATGGAGAAAATAAATTTTCCTCTAATAAAAGTTATTATAACGGTGAAACATTTACCCTAGCGCTGGAACAGCCATTTTACAACAGGAAACATTTAACACTAGCCCTTTCTGCCATTAACAATTATTTTTATTGGCAAACATGGGCTTTGTTTTATAAAACCGACCGTAAGGTTTTTTACCCGCAGATTACGGTGGGATTTATTTTGTAAAGAGATGGGATGCATATGGAATAAAAAATTAAAGGAATGAAAAAATGGATTTGGATAGGACTGTTAACCTTGGTAGTAGCTGGATGTAAAAATGAATACAAGGTTGTAATACCAGCTACTTCGGGATGGAATTTATTTAATTCTCGTGGTGCTTTGCCATTGGCATTTGCTTCACGTAGTGCAATGGAAGCTGTTTACACTTTATCCGATGGTAGTGATGTTTTTGGTGAACTGTCTGCTATTAAATGGAGCTATATAATTAAGAATGCTGATACGGTATTTCATGTTTCAGGTTTTTTTGGAAAAGACATTGCCTATTTTATTGGTGAAGGCAAAAAACTAAACGGTTCCATCTTAATCAACGGCTATTGGCGCAAAATGGTAAATACAGAAACAGGTCTTATCAGGTTAACCATCAGTCCTGAAAATGGTGCCAGTATTTTGCTGGGGGCCAATCCAATTGTTACGCCCGGCAGTATTACCATTGATGGTTTTTTTGGTAATCAACAGCAGGAACCTGTAATCCCCATCACGTTTAAATACACCCGTAAATTAAACAACAGCCCATCTCCTTTCCACATATTGGCACACCGTTCCGGCGGCCGTACTTCAGATCTTTTATCTGTATCTGAAAACTCTGTAGAGATGATTTTAAAAACGCCGGAGTTTGGGTCAACCGGAATTGAAATTGATATAAGACTTAGCAAAGACGGCATACCGATTTTGTACCACGATAATACAATCAACCTGCGGGTAACACAAAAAAGCGGTCTGTTAGGCCCGGTTGAAAATTATACATACGAGCAATTGTCCACTTTTGTAAGATTGATACATGGTGAAAAAATCCCTACACTGAAAGATGCATTGGAAACAGTGGTTTACAAAACTGGTTTAACTTTTGTATGGTTAGACACCAAATATGCCGGATCGCTTGATGTTGTACGTGCCATACAAAAAGAATATTTACAAAAGGCAGCAGCAGCAGGAAGAACGTTACAAATTGCAATCGGGCTTCCGGGCGCTAAACAACTGCAACAATTTTTAGCATTACCCGATTATACTTCAGCTCCTGCTCTTTGCGAACTTAGCCTGGATGATTTAGAAAAATCTAAAGCAATAATATGGGCTCCCCGATTTACACAAGGCACTCAAAATGAAAATGTTGCCCTGGTACACCAACAAGGAAAACAAGTATTTGTATGGACAGTGGATGTACCGGATTTTATTACCAGTTTTATCAATGAAGGACATTTTGACGGTATATTAACCAATTTCCCCTCATGCGTAGCATATAACTATTATGTACATTAACAAAACTATATTTCCTGTATGTATTGCTGTTCTAATTTTAGCCTGCACCAGTTTATCGGCGCAGGATGCTGATAAACCCAATCCGCCGGGAATTGCAAAAAAACACTCACTTGTATTAGACATTGGCGGAGGCTATTCCAACTACATATCAGCACTCAATTTTAAGGCTACTGGTATTGAGAAAGATTTTGTTAAAAGTGGGCCTGCAGCAACTATACGGATACTTTGGCAACCACAATATCGCCTTCGGTTAGGTCTTGAATCCGGCTTTTGCAACTTCTATTCCTATAAATTAGTTAATGGAAATAAAAAGGGAAAGGTAAGCATAAGCGCCATCCCGGTTATGGTGGTATGGTCAATGGCTATATTAAAAAGATTAGATATTTTTGCAGGCTTTGGTACCTACATGTTAACCAGTAAATTAGATTATGCAGGCAAAGTGATTTCTAAAACAAATAGCTTAGGCACGAGTGTTGCACTTGCCTACAAAATTCCATTATCGAAAACTACCGCCATTGCAGCAGAAGCTAAATGGATGAGCGCCTTCCAGACAAGAGATGATGTTGTAAGTGCGGAGTTAAGAATGGTATGGAAATTTTTACAATGGGATGGAAGAAAGGGAAAGTGATTGAGTTCGATTGTATAAGGAAGGTAAAACAGACAGGAACTTATTTATCTTTATAGTTGAGGCAATTTGAAAAATGCACAGTTTACGCAGAAACCATAAAATCTTAATCAGTAAATATCTTAGTATAAATAATTCAATCAAAATAATATAACCAGATGAAAAAACGCTTGTCCTTCCTTAGTCTGTTGTTTTTTACAGCACATTTTACAAATGCCCAAACAAATGGAGATAAAGCAGGAACTGGAGATGGCAAAAACATCATTTTTGTAAGTGATACACAAAAGCCAATGATGGTTGAGAAATTAGTTCTCAAGCCTAACCATAATACCAGGGCAACTTCACTTGAATTCAGCGAAATTCTGCAAAAAAAACCGGGCTATTTATATATGTTAGGCGATGTGGTTGCATTGGGCGCCAGTAATCATCAATGGAAAAAAGTAGATAAGTTTTTAGATAGCTGTCGCAAACAAGGTAGTACCGTTTGTGCTGTTTTGGGTAATCATGAAGTGATGCTGAATAAAAGAAAAGGAGAGTCGAATTTTAATAAGAGATTCCCGATGAACGTTAATACCGGTTATGTTTCAGTAGCCGATTCTATAGCTGTAGTGTTGCTTAATTCTAATTTTAATGCACTTTCTATTGAAGAAAAAGAAAAGCAACAGGCATGGTATCAGGCAACGCTAAAAAGTCTTGATAACGTAGATTCTATCAAGGCTGTAATTGTTGCCTGTCATCATTCTCCTTATTCTAACAGCAAAATAGTTAAATGCTCACCAGATGTGCAAAGCAACTTTGTACCGGCATATATTCAATCCAAAAAAGCCCAGTTGTTTATATCTGGCCATGCCCATGCTTTTGAACATTTTTATATGCAGGGAAAAGATTTTTTGGTAATTGGCGGAGGTGGAGGTATTCACCAGCCACTGAATGTATCATCAACAGCCATTCCGGATGAAGCCGCTGATTACAAACCCATGTTTCACTATCTTTCTGTAAAAAGAATGGACAATAAACTTTCAGTAACCTCTCATTTTTTAAAACCAGATTTTGCTGGTTTTGATATTGGCAAACAGTTTACTACCAACGACCGTATAGATGCGGCATTAAATTATGGCACTAAATGAAATACTAATAATTGATGTATACTAAAACTCAACCAACATTATTTAAATTGGGTCTTCAACAATATTTTATAGCATCATTATTTTTTAAATAATCTCAATAACCTGGGGAGTTTATTGTTCATTAGCCCCACATATTTTTCTGTTACAGCCCCAAAACTACTATAAAAAAATGCCAGACTGCTAATGTCACTTCCTTCAAAATCCAGCATTAGATCCTGATCGGCATGTTCTTCAATAAAAGTTGCAATAAGGGCGTGAGAAGCGCCCAGCGTTTTACCATTTGGATGGTTGCCCGCAAGTATATAATAGGCTCTTTTGTGTGAAAAGAAAAACACACAGGAAGCTACCAATTGCTTATGTGGCGTGTAAACACCATAGGTAATTGCCTGTTGTTTTTGATGAAAATGATGATACAATTTTTTAAATTTTTCATAATCTACATTACTTATTAAAGAAAAGCTGGTTGATTGTTCTTTAGCTAATTCAATCACACTATTAACAGGGATATTTTTTTCAACAAACAACTGTAAATTTTTTGCTTTAATAATATTACGTTTTATATTATTTCTAAATTCTTGAAATATTTGCTGGTAATTATTTTGCAGGGGCAATACATAATTCGTCCGCTGGTACAATTTAAATACGGGTAACTTAAAATAATTACCAGCGTTAAGATAGATATCCCAATATTTAAAAATTGCCGGAATCGCTTGCAAAAAATCATTTAGCAAAGTGGCTGAAATATTATTGCCAAACACTCCAAGGCTCGCTGTAAAAAATGGCTGATACAAATAACGGATGCCATACTTTTTTCGCCAGGTTAAAGGCATCACAGCATCGTAATCGTTTAGTACAAGCGCATCCCATGCGCCAGCCATGGTATCAAGGTAAACGCTGTATCCATAGATTAAACCATTGCCTGCATTGCTGATACAATCATCCCATTTTTGCCGGTTAATTTGCTGGTATGTAAGATATTGAATGGCCAAGTTTTATAATGCAAGTTGAGGTAATAGTTTTTTTAACTGAAAGTTTTGAATATCAATACTAAACGATATGGTTTTTAAAAACCTCTTTTCTGTAATGGTTGATTTATAATAATCACTGTACACTTTACTGTAAAAAATTGGGATGTAAACATTCACAACATTTTTAAACAATGATACCTGTAAACCTGCATCGTACAAAAATTTACTTTGTTTAGCATTTTCATTCCAGGCTTCGGCATAGGTACCAATATCTACAAAAAACTTCAGCGGTATTTCAAATGGTAAAATTGCCAGTGGATTAATTGACTTTGGAATGCTGCTGGTGAAGTTGACAGCAACCAACCAATTATCGGTTTTACCAATTTTACTATCCAGCAAATTTGTCCCTACCTTAAAAAATCCATCCCGCTGCATTATTTGCTGCGAGGCAAAGCCATCAAATTTATTGCGGCCTGCAAAGTAATTAGCATAAGTATAATCTTCAGAACCCCTGGGCCCCGTAAGATTTAGTTGAAAAGGGTCTGTTTCGTATTGTGTGATGTAGTTTTTTTCGCCCAGGTAAAAAAACTTACCTGCAAAAAATCTAAGTTCAATACCACCGCCTTTGGCATAATTAAAAAAGTAATTTCCTGTAAATGCAAGCCTGGCAAAGTTACTGCCTTGCTCCGCCAGCAACTCTCCCCTGTAGGGATATAGCACCCGGTTATTCTCCTTTACAAATTTAAGTTGGTTTACATACCTGTTAACTGTTGGATAAGTAATGATATATACCTGGTTAATGGTATCTCTTGTAAACTGGTAATTTTGCTCACTAATAAAAAAAGTTTTCCATTGCAGGTATTTTACCACATGGCTTAACGGGTTGGTATTGGCGAAAATTAATTTTATGGATGGAACAATTTTACTAAACTTTAAAGGAGTTTTTGTACCTGTTGAATCAGTAAATTCATCTCTGCTGAATTGGGCACCAGCCAGGGAAAATATCACTTGCTTTCCATTAATGCCCGGCATCCAGGTATAACTTACCCTTGCCAATCCATTAAGTTTTTTTGATCCCGTTGAATACAATGGTGCCAGCAAAAACTGAAATTTTTCTGCAGGTAAGGTATAGTTATGTACAACAGCACCCAGCATTAATTTATCGTACAGGTTATTGCCGATGGCTGGCGATACAAAAATGTATTTGTATTTATCAGTGTCTTTTAAGCTAAAAAAGGATGCCAGTTTTAATGCTCTCTTTTCTGTTGTATTATTAAGATTCCCTTTTTTTGACAGCAGTGAAAAAACAGCCTCTACATTTTTGCCACTCACTTTTTCTATAACTGCTTTAAAATCTTCGGGGTAAGGATGTTTGAATTTCCAGGTGTTGTAGTAAGTGTGCATACAACTGTCAAACAATGATCTGCCAAGGGTTTGCTCCAGTAACTTCATCCATCTGCTTGCTTTGTGGTACACCGAAGGATCGTAATTATATCCGGCAAGTTTATCGGAAGCTGTTTCAATGGGTTGATCTTTTTGCAGGGCAATAATGTGCTGCATGGTGAAAATATTAAGATTGGCAGGCATGCGATTAGCAAAAAACGAACTGCCTTTTTCCTCCCTTATATTGATATCTTTTTCCCCATTCCAATATCGGGTATCATAATATGTATTCATGCCTTCATCCATCCAGGCATGATCCCTTTCGTTGCTTGCCAAAATCCCATAAAACCAGTTGTGACCAACTTCATGTTCAATCAATTCTTCTAAATCTAATTCGCTGTTAACACCCGAAATTAACGTGATGGTTGGATATTCCATCCCGCCTGTGTAGGTTACATTTCCTTCTGCAGCCGTAACTACATCATAGGGATATTCACCCAGCCGGTCACTTCTGGTACGCACAGCTTTTTTAATATACTTCACTGCATTTTTCCAGTAGCCATTATCCTTATCGCCGGTTACATTGAAGGCATTTACCTTTATTACTCTGCCAGAAGAAAGTGCAAGGGTATCTGTCACAACTTTAAAACGTTTATCAGCAAACCATGCAAAGTCATGTACATTTTGCTGGCTGTACATCACTGTTTTTAAATTGCCGGCAGATGGAATTCCATCTTCTTGCTCAACAGTTTTTTGGGAGTGGAAAATATCTTTTTTTGCTGGTTTCTTAGGTGCTGATTTTATCGTTACTGTTTTACCGTTGGGGGGAGTTATTTTTTCATTTACCAAATTACCTGTAGCAGCTACCACATAATTTGAGGGCAGTGTAATTTGCACGGTGTAATTTCCAAACTCACTATAAAATTCTCCCTGGTTAAGGTAAGGCATGGGATGCCAGCCTTTACCGTCGTACACCGCCGGCTTGGGATACCACTGTGTTACCTGGTAAGATTGACCATTATGTCCACCCCTGGAAAAATTGAATGGTAGCTTTTCATGAAAGGGTGTTTGTATGGTACAGTTGGCACCCGGAGCAAGCGGTGTTGATAAAATGATTTTAATAATATCCTGGTGCTGCGGATGATTTTCCATCTGTACCACTGAACCATTTACTTTAAAATTTAACCGGTTGATATACCCCCTTTGCTCATTGTTACTAAAATAAAAATCAGTGCTTCCGTTTTGTAAAGTTTGATCGCTGAGTGCCGTAAGGTCGTTTTTATACGCATTGGGCCAAAGATGCATCCAGATGAAACGCAACGTATCCGGAGAATTATTGAAGTATTTCATAGACACAGCGCCATCCAGTGTATGATCTGCATCATTTAAAGAAACATTAATGGTATAATCAACCTGCTGCTGCCAATAAGTTTGCTGACCTGCTGCAATGATGTAATAAATACTAAAAAAAACTAACAATAATAATTTCCGCATCATCGGTGTTTTAGTCAAATATAACCAATATACAATTATACTTTTTCGGGAGTTGAATTGCATTGGAAGTCTTTCCATTTTGTATCTAAATCTCAAGCAAAAATATATGTGCAATTAAGTTAAATGTTGTCTGACTAAGTATCCGAAATCTCCGCCACTCCTGCATGACCTCACCCCCAACCCCTCTCCGAAGGAGAGGGGAGCTTGCCCCAAATACCTCAAAGCTATTTTCTTATTCGATTAGTAATCGCATTTTTCTTGAACGCTTATTTAGAATCAGATTTTCATTTTCCAGTTATATTCCTCAAAACATCAGCGCACTTATAGAACACTCCAAAGGCAGAGTGGCTATAACCCCATACCAGCAAGCATTTTAGTGTTATATTAAAATTTTAGCCGGACAATAGTGAATAGAATTAATAGAACGCTTTATATCTTTTAATCGTATTAGGCTACAGCCGGGATTCATCATTATATTTTGTGTAAATAAACTTACCTCCTCCTACTTGCCCTTACCTTTAAAAATGGTTGACAGTGTATGTAACATAATACGGATGTCAAGCAGCAGAGAAGTATTTTCAATGTACATTAAATCGTAGGGCATGCGAAGGATCATTTCTGTTACTGATGAAGCATACCCAAATTTAACCATGCCCCAACTGGTAAGTCCGGGCTTAACTTTAAAAATATAATTGTATTCCGGGTGTTGCAAAACTATCTGATCTACATAAAATTTCCTTTCGGGCCTTGGCCCAACAAGGCTCATTTCTCCTATAATAATATTCCACAATTGCGGCAGTTCATCGAGTCGCCATTTACGCATGGTTTTACCCCAATTGGTAATTCGCTGGTCATCGTCGGAACTTAGCATGGGGCCAGTAGGTTCTGCATTTGAAACCATACTTCTAAATTTATAAATAATAAATGGTTTACCCTTATACCCTACCCTTTGCTGTAAAAAAAATACGGATCCGTTGGAAGATAATTTTGTTCGGATTGCTGCATATAAAAACAGGGGAAACAGCAAGATGATTCCTGTTACAGAAATTACCAGGTCAATAAATCGCTTTATATTTTTTTGCCAGGAAGGGAGTAATCCGCTGTGGACATCAATTAAGGGTACGCCCATTAAATTGCTCGTTTGCACAGCGCCACTGATAATATCTACATCATCCGGCGTTATTTTGATGTTTACATCCTTGTCACTTAGCAGTTGCAATATTTTGGTGAGTAGCCCCCTGTCGTTTTTTTCTATTGTAATAATAACTTCTTCTATTTGCTGTATTTTAATAATTTCGTTCAGTATTGTAAGGTCATTATACCGGCTTATTGTATCAGGTAATTTTACGCCATTGTTGCCATTAATATTTAAAAAGCTATTGATATAGTAGCCGGTATTTTGATTGTTTTTTCTGAATAACTGAAAAAAATTACTGGCATTTTTACCAGACCCTATCAGCAATACATTAAAGCGCACACTGCCTTTTGATAATTGCTTTTGGGTGAGTTTCCAGTAAAACAACCTGGTAACCACGGTTACCACAAAAACAGGTACCAATAAGCTAAAAAACTCTTTGTAATAGAATGTATTATTTGATTGGGGATTTTTTAAAAGAAAAAAAAACAACAATCCTAAACAACCGATTAAACTTATTATAACCGTACGTAGAATCTCGGTGATAGCAGATTTTTGATAAACCGATTCGTAGGCACCACTGAGCAAGTGAAGACTTAGCCAGCCCATCACATACAAAAATGCGCCGAGGTAAAATCCTGAAGGTATTGAAAATGAGTAATGGTAAATATCTGTGCGTATATAATAAAATAAAACCCAGGTAAATAATGCCCCAATAATATCTGCTGCAATAAGCCAACTTATATGTACACGGGGTTGTTTCAAAATAATAGCAATTGAAATTGGCAAGGCTTTAATAAAGATTTAATTAATGTACAATTGCGCTGGCAATTTTTTCAAGAATCTGGTGGGCAACATCCATTGCCCTGAAGCCATCCATTACCGTTACCGCTGTATCAGTATTATTGGTGATGGCAGTTTTAAAAGCCTCTAATTCCAATTTAATTGCATTGCCATCTGCCACTATCGGGTTGGCTATGGCAATTGTTTTTTTGCCGTTGTTGGTCTCAATGTCGAATGTAAATACATTTTTATCTTCCGGAGAATTGAGTTTAATGATCTCTGTTTTCTTCTCTAAAAAATCAATCCCTATATAGGCATCTTTTTGAAAGAGCCTCATTTTACGCATTTTTTTCATAGAGATGCGGCTGCTGGTAAGGTTGGCCACACAGCTGTTGTCAAACTCTATACGAACGTTGGCAATATCCGGCGTATCACTCATCACTGCAACGCCATTGGCAGAAATGTTTTTTACGTTGCTCTTAACCAGGTTAAGGATAATATCAATATCATGAATCATTAGATCCAGAATAACACTTACATCTGTACCTCTTGGGTTAAATTGTGCCAGGCGATGCACTTCAATAAACATCGGCTCCAGCGTCATATTTTTTATTGCTAAAAAAGCAGGATTAAATCTTTCAACATGGCCTACCTGAAATTTAATATTTGCTTCCTTTGCCAGTTTAACCAATTCCCTTGCTTCATCCATTGTATTGGCCAATGGCTTTTCAACAAATACATGCTTGCATTTTGTAATGGCCAGCTTGCATAACTCAAAGTGAAAAATTGTTGGTGCAATAATATCAACTGCATCACATGCGTCTAATAAATCATCAACCGAGTTAAATCTTTCTATTTGATATTTATCGACAACTGCTTGTGCAATTTCATCATTGGGATCGTAAAACCCTGCGATAACTGCATCTTCAATTTGCTTCCAGTTGTTTAAATGAAATTTCCCCAGATGACCTACCCCCAAAATACCAACTCTTAACATAGCAATATAGTTTGTTCAAAGATACAATGCAAGCATTATAGAAACCTATCCCGTAGTAAAGATTGTGTATAATATTATGATTCTGTATCTTTTGTAGAACCTGTTGCAATTATTGCATTAGTGCTATGTTAATAATGAAGTGGCGCACATTAAGGTGGTTGACCCTGTTTTATAAACTTTACAAAAATTTAAACTCAGGGTTGACAAATTTTATAATTACCCTGTCAAAATACAGTTAACTTAACACAAGGAGGTGCTTAAATATCAGTAAATATAGATATCCTGTAAAGCAATTGCAAACAATACATGCTAATACTTTATACCAACGTTTTCCTTACTTATATTTGACATCTTGTATGTAAAGTCCATTTATAAGTAAGCAAGATGATGAAATTACCACAGCACTTAATGATTTTATTTTTAGCATGAATTATCAGCAAACCATTGACTATTTATACCAGCAACTGCCCATGTTCAGCCGTATAGGAACAGCTGCCTACAAAGGCGACCTGCACAATACAATTGAGTTGTGCGCTGCTTTAAATAATCCTCACACCAAATTTAAAAGCATCCATATTGCAGGTACCAATGGCAAGGGCAGTACAAGCCATATGCTTGCAGCAATATTGCAACAAGCTGGCTACAAAACAGGGCTGTATACATCACCACATTTAAAGGACTTCAGGGAAAGAATAAAGCTAAACGGGCAGATGATTCCGGAGCATTTTGTAATAGATTTTACAGAACGAACCAAGGAATTAACAGCCGCAATTCAACCATCTTTTTTTGAATTAACCGTGGCAATGGCATTTGATTTTTTTGCATCAGAAAAAGTTGATATTGCCGTAATAGAAACAGGCCTCGGTGGCAGATTGGATAGCACCAATATCATTACGCCTATCTTATCCATCATTACCAATATTGGTTGGGACCATATGAATATTTTAGGTGATAGTCTGCCAAAAATTGCCTTTGAAAAAGCAGGTATTATTAAACCGAACATCCCCGTGGTAATTGGAGAATATTTACCTGAAACAAAAAATATATTTATTGAAAAAGCAACCAAAGAAAATGCGGCCATTCATTTTGTGCAGGATGAATATCAGGTAAGTGATATCAACATTTCTGCGCAAAACCTGCAGTGTACAGTAACCAATATTCTGCAGAAAGTTACCGAGCAATTTTCGCTGGATTTAAACGGACTTTACCAGGCTAAAAACCTATGTAGCGTACTTTGTGCAGAAGGTATTTTAATAAAACTTGGATTTTTAATAAATGATGAAACGGAGAAAATTTCCCTGGCCAATGTTAAAAAAATAACCGGTTTACAGGGCAGGTGGCAGGTAATGCAGGAAGCGCCAACCATAGTGCTGGATGTTGCCCATAATGAAGCTGGTATTTCGCAGGTAATGGAGCACCTGCTTTCTGTATATCCAAATCAACCTTATCATTTTGTAATTGGCATGGTAAAAGATAAGGAGATTGATGCTGTGCTGAAATTGTTACCGGCTGATGCATTTTATTATTTTACCAATGCACATATTCCAAGAGCATTGCCAGCAAAGGATTTACAAGAGAAGGCGGCAACTTTCGGATTGAAAGGCAATTGTTATGCTGATGTAAATTCGGCAATTGATGCCGCTAAGCTGATGGCTAATAAAAATGCGGTTATTATAGTATGTGGCAGCGTTTTTTTAATTGGAGAAGTAAACTATTAATAGCTTGTTTACTAAATAATTAAATCTATCCAATACAACTTAATTAGTAAGCTCTTCTAATTTTTTAAAAGCATACAACAGGCAGCTGGTGTGCAGCGCCTGAGGAAAATCATTCCTCATCAGCATGCGGTTTACCTCTTCCAATGAAATTAATTGCACTTCTATTTCCTCATTGTGATCGAGCTGTTGCTGACTTATTTTTTTTCCGCCTGTTGCCAAAAAAAGGTATGTATAATTATTCAACGCACCCGGGTTTGCTGCTACTTTTCCAACATCATAAATAGAAGAAAATTGATAGCCGGTTTCTTCCAGCAGTTCCCTGGCTATGCCTATTACAGGCGTTTCTCCATCATCAATAAAACCACCCGGCAGCTCATAAATTGTCTCCTGTATTGGATGCCTGTATTGCTTCACAATAATAGCTTTTCCTTCTTCCGTAATAGCAAGTGCACAAACAGAAACAGGCATTTCCACTACATAATAGGTTTCAACTATTTTACCATCCGGCATTTCACACTTATCTACTCTTGCAGTAAAATAAGGATGCTTTGAAATATATTCAGTTGAAAGCGTTTTCCAGTTCATGTTTGCTGTATTTATTGGTGAGAAATTGAAGGAAATAGTTTACCATCCCATCCTTTCTCTCAAAGAAGTTATATGTGCTGTATGATGCCTGCTATGCCATGCATACATACCCAACAAATACCAGATGGTCATTTCTTTTTTATGTTCCGGATGAAATACAGTTCTCTCCCATTGGTGCGGCAAAATTGCCTTAATTACTTCCATCCATCTTAAATGCAGGGCGTGCAATAATGTAAGCGAAATATTGATGGGTAGTTTTTCTGTATCCTGCATCAGGGCCCATGCCGCTTCGTCGTAAGGCTTTATGGAGGGATTATCTTCCGTTAATGCAAGTTTAAAACGAATATAAGCATTTATGTGACTGTCTGCCACATGATGCACTACCTGCTGCAGGTTCCATCCGCCATCCCTGTAAGGCGTGTGGAGTTGCACTGCATCTAAATTTACCACAGCATGTTCCAAATGCTGTGGTAAAAATTGTATGTCTTTCATCCAGTTATTCAACTGTTGTTCACTGTATGGTTGAGGCTCATATTTGCCAATGGGATAACGTGGATCTGTTGCCATAAAACTTAGCTTTTAAAATTAGTTTTTCTTTTCTTCTTTAGGCATTTCTGTTGCAGCTGCAGCTGGTTTAATTTCCAATAATTCCATCTCAAAAATTAAGGCTGCACCCCCCGGTATGTCTGCCCCTGCACCTCTTTCGCCATAACCTAGTTCACTCGGTATAAATACTTTAAATTTATCACCAATGTGCATGAGTTGCAAAATTTCTGTCCAGCCTTTTATCACTCCTGATACCGGAATGGTAAGCGGCTGTCCTCTGTCGTATGAGTTGTCAAACTTCTTGCCATCAATTAAAGTTCCGGCATAATGAGCTACTACAGTATCCTGCAATTTAGGCATTGCAGATGTAGCATCTCCCTTTTTTAAAATCTCGTATTGCAGCCCGTCTGGCAAAGTGATTACCCCGGCACGTTTTTTATTGTTAGCCAAAAATGCCTGTGATTTTGCTTTTTCACCGTTGGATTTTTTTGCCTGGTTTGCCTGCAGCTTTTGTTGAATAACCCCGTTACATTGCTGTTCATTTAATTCAATCGCTTTCTTCTTAAAAACATCATTCATACCCTTTGCCATAGCAGCATTGTTTACCAATTCAATTCCCTGTTGCTTTAAATTATTGGCAACATTTACTCCAAGTGCATAGCTAAAACTATCAAGGGAGCTTTTTAATGTGGATATAACTTTTGGTTTGCTTGTATCACCGGCAACTTTTGCAGGTTTAGCAGCAGGCGCTTTAGGCTTTGCCTGAGCATTTACAGAAATACTTCCTAATAAGGATACACAGATTCCGAAAAAAATTTGTTTCATTGTTTTGATTTTTATTTTTTATTTGATGATAACGTATTTTAGGCTTCCCTTATTTCTTTTCCGGTAAGGTGGATGAATACATCCTCCAGGTTGGCCGCCTTAACCTGTTTGGGTCTTTCAAAACCAGTCTCTACCAGGTCGTCAATTAATTTATCAGGTGAGGCTATGGCAATAATTTTTCCTTCATCCATAATGGCAATACGGTCGCAGAGTTGCTCCGCTTCATCCATATAATGAGTGGTAATTATTACGGTGGTGCCTTTACTTCTTATATCCCTGATGAGGTCCCATAAATTGCGTCTTGCCTGTGGATCGAGTCCTGTAGTAGGTTCGTCTAAAAAAACGATTTTGGGTTTGTTAATTAAAGTGGTAGCAATGGAGAACCGCTGCTTTTGACCACCACTTAGTTCCTTGTATTTACTTTTTGCTTTATCCTCCAGGTTTACCAGATGAAGTAATTCCTTTGCCTTGGCAGGTTGATTATACAAACCGGAAAATAAATCAACCAACTCTACAAGGTTAAGCCCAGGGTAATAACCGGATGTTTGTAACTGAACGCCAATAATCTTTTTTATTTGATCTTTATTTGTATCAAGGTTCAGCCCATCAACCAATATCTCCCCGCTGGTTTTATCTCTTAATGTTTCAATAATTTCGAGGGTGGTAGATTTACCTGCACCGTTTGGCCCGAGTAATCCAAATATTTCACCTTCATATACATCAAAGGAAATGCCCTTTACGGCTTCAAAAGTACCGTAGTTCTTTTTTAAATCTTTTACTGAAATGATAATGTTTGGCATATTGTAAATCCTGCGTATTTGGAAGTGGTATTTTTATCCGCTGCAAAGTAAGTCAATTTGATGTTTTGAAAAGACTATTGCAACAAGTATTTAGTACTTAGTATTTAGTACTTATACTGGTGCAGCCCCCAGAAGTTGGTTGAATTAATTGAAGGGCGCAACACCGATAGCGGTTGAATTTAGTACTTAGTATTTAGTACTTAGTATTTAGTATTTAGTATTTAGTATTTAGTACTTAGTACTTAGTACTTAGATTGGTGCAGCCCGCAAATGTTGGTTGAATTAATTGAATGGCGCAACGCTGACAGCGGTTAAAAACCCTGTCGACGGTTGTGGTAGCAAGGGATTTTCAAATTTTTATACTTTCGATTTATTCCTTTCTATGGCAATTGCCCAATTGTAAAGCGTTCAACAATTGTTTACATCGCTTGTCTGGCTTTTAATTCAAGGTATTTATTGATGGCAGTCACTGTCAATTTTTCTGGTGCGGTAAGAATTGAAAGAATGCCGTACTTCAGCAGTTCCTTTACAATCAGTCTTTTTTCGTAAGCAAATTTTTCTGCAATGGCCTTGGCATAAACTTCTTCAATAT
>JAYTTM010000753.1:0-1275 GCA_043745055.1 Chitinophagaceae bacterium
TTTGGTAAGAGCCCTGCCACCGCTGAATCTTACCAACGATACTTTAATTTGTTCCATAGATACGCTTCAATTGCAAACCAATGCAAGTGGCAATTTTGCGTGGAGCCCAAATTATATGATAAGCAGCCTTACCAATCCAAAACCATTGGTAAGCCCGGATGTACCCACTACTTACAAAGTAACATTAACAGACTTATTTGGTTGTATAAATACGGATGAAGTTTTGGTAGATGTAAAATTGTTTGTAACCATTGATGCAGGAAATGACACGACCATTTGTAGTACAGATGGAGTGATATTAAATACTACCAGCGATGCACTAAGTTACAAATGGAGCCCGGATATTTACCTCAACTCAACTACTGCAAAACGGCCACTGGCAACGCCGCTTACCTCACCCATTACGTATTATGTTATTGGCAATATTGGCAAATGTCAAAGCAGGGATTCTGTCACTATAAAAACAGTCCCCTACCCTGTTGCCAATGCAGGTAACGATATAAAAATTTGCTACGGAACAAATACACAGCTAAATGCAACTGGTGGAAGCAGCTATTCCTGGCAGCCTGTTACTTTTTTATCCAATCCTAATATTGCCAACCCAATTGTAATGAATGCAATCAATACAACCCGATACACAGTATCTGTAAAAGACAGTTTGGGTTGCCCCAAAACAGTAACTGATGATGTATTGGTAAGTGTACGGCAAAAAGTAAATGCAAGCACCGGAATTAGAGATACCAGTATAGTAATTGGCCAATCAATACAGTTGAATGGCAGTGGTGGAGATGGCTACCAATGGTCGCCGGCCAATTGGTTGAGCAGTACAAGTATTGCCAGCCCTGTTGCCAAACCGGAAGACAATATTGTATATAAATTACTTGTAACTGCAATACCGGAAAATTGTATTGGAGAAGATAGCGTGAGAATAAAAGTTTTTAAATTACCTCCCAGTTTTTATGTACCCACAGCGTTTTCACCTAATGCAGATGGCACTAACGACATACTTAGGCCAATTGCATTGGGCATGAGGTCTATCAAGTATTTTAAAGTGTACAACAGGCTAGGACAATTGGTATTTTCCACTACCCAAAATGGCAAGGGATGGGATGGTACTTTTAAAAGCAATCCACAAGACCCGGCCACATACGTATGGATGGCGCAGGGAGAAACTTTTACCGGCGAATTGATAACACGAAAAGGATATGCGGTGCTGGTAAGATAAAATTTTGTTTAACACAACTGTCTGGATAAAATTCTGTCCAAATTTTTACC
>JAYTTM010000754.1:0-17803 GCA_043745055.1 Chitinophagaceae bacterium
TCATTTTGAAAGCCGATTTTAAAATTGAAATTTATTTTGTTTCATTTTAGTGTATAAGTTGATGACTGATATTTTTATTAAGCGTTATAACAATTGTAATTTTAACCCTTCAAAAAAAATTATTTAACCTAAATATAGCCCTTCAGGGAACAGCGCATGAATTTTTCACACTTACACGTACACACCCAATTCTCTTTATTAGATGGTGCAGCATCTATTAAGAGCTTATATAAAAAAGCCATTGCCAATAATATGCCTGCACTCGCCATCAGCGATCATGGTAATATGTTTGGCGCTTTTGAATTTGTAAAGGAAGCTTACAATCATAAAAATGCAGATGGCACCCTGAAAGTGAAGCCTATCGTAGGCTGCGAATTTTATATCACTACCGACCGAACCAGAAAGACTTTTAGCAAAGACGAAAAAGACCCCCGCAATCACCAGATTTTATTGGCTAAAAATGAACTGGGTTATAAAAACTTAGTAAAATTGACTTCGCTGGGATATATTGAAGGCATGTATTCTAAATACCCACGAATAGATAAACAACTCATTCATAAATATCATGAAGGATTGATTGCCACCACCTGTTGCCTTGGTGCATTGGTACCGCAAACCATTCTTAAAAAAGGCGAGGCTGAGGGAGAAAATGAATTTAAATGGTGGCTCAATATTTTTCAGGAAGATTATTATGTAGAGCTGCAACGACATGGCATTCCCGATCAGGATAAAGTAAACCTGGTATTATTAAAGTTTGCAAAAAAATACAATGTAAAAATTATTGCCAGCAACGATAGTCATTACGTGGACGAAAAAGATGCCAATGCGCATGATATTTTACTGTGTATAAATACCGGAGAGAAGCAGGCCACGCCCAAATGGAGTGAGACTTCGGATGATGACGTGATGGTAAAAAACAAACGTTTTGCATTCCCCAACAACCAGTTTTATTTAAAAACTGCAGAGGAAATGACGACGGTTTTTGAAGACATTCCCGAAGCAATTGACAATACCAATGAAATTGTTGCTAAGGTTGATTTACTGGATTTAAAAAGAGAGATACTCCTCCCCTTTTTTGAAGTGCCAGCCAATTTTAAAACACAAGATGAATACCTGGAACATTTAACCTGGAGTGGCGCCAAAGAGCGCTACAAAATACTTACGCCGGAAAGTGAAGAACGCTTGCAGTTTGAGTTAGGCGTCATCAGAAAAATGGGCTTTGCCGGTTACTTTTTAATTGTGAGCGATTTTATTAAAGCGGGCAGGGATATGGGCGTTTTTATCGGCCCAGGGCGTGGGTCTGCAGCCGGTAGTGCGGTAGCTTACTGTATTGGCATAACCAATATTGACCCCATTAAATACAATTTACTGTTTGAAAGATTTCTTAATCCGGAACGTAAATCAATGCCGGATATTGATACAGATTTTGATGATGAAGGCCGGCAAAAAGTATTAAATTATGTTGTACAGAAATATGGCAAAAGCCAGGTAGCACAAATAATTACTTATGGTACAATGGCTGCCAAAAGCAGCATTGCAGATGTGGCAAGAGTGATGGATTTGCCCTTGGCAGAAAGCAGGGTAATAACGAAACTAATTCCGGAAAAACCTGGCATAAATTTAAAGCGGTTGCTGCATGCGCCAATGACGGTGAAAGAAGCAAAGGATGGCGATATATCTCTGGAAGAAAAAGAAGGTTTACAGGCGGAAGATTTTGAAAATGTAAAAAGGCTCCGGGAAATTTACAAAGGCAATGATCTTAACAGTAAAATATTGCATGAAGCAGAAATACTGGAAGGCTCGGTTCGCAATACCGGCATTCATGCCTCTGCCATTATCATTGCACCCAAAGATCTTACAGAATTATTGCCGGTAGCCACTTCCAAAGAATCGGAACTTTGGTTAACACAAATTGAGGGTGGTTCTATTGAAGATGCGGGTGTAATTAAAATGGACTTTTTAGGATTAAAAACACTTAGTATTTTAAAAACTGCGTTGGGCCTTATCAGGCTAAATCATAATATAGATATTGTTATAGACGATATTCCTTTGGATGATGAAAAAACTTACCAGTTATATCAAAAGGGAGATACCAATGCTACGTTTCAGTTTGAAAGTCCGGGTATGCAAAAATATTTACGGGAATTAAAGCCGGATAAATTTGATGATTTAATTGCAATGAATGCATTGTATCGTCCGGGTCCGATGGCTTACATACCAGATTATATTGACCGTAAACATGGAAAAAAACAAGTGGAATACGACTTGCCAGATATGGAAGAACATCTTAAGGAAACCTATGGCATAACTGTATACCAGGAGCAGGTGATGTTGCTAAGCCAAAAGTTGGCAGGCTTTAGCAAAGGCGATGCAGATATTTTGCGGAAGGCAATGGGGAAAAAGCAAATTGCCGTATTGGATAAAATGAAAGTACAATACATGGAAGGCGCTGGCAGCAAGGGACATCCAAAAGAAAAGCTGGAAAAAATTTGGAGCGATTGGAAAGCATTTACACAATATGCATTTAACAAATCGCATAGTACCTGCTACGCTTTTGTTGCTTATCAAACAGCCTATTTAAAAGCCCATTATCCCAGCGAATATATGGCTGCAGTATTGAACCATGCAGGCAGTATTGATAAAATTACCTTCTTTATGGAAGAGTGTAAACGCATGGGTTTAAAAGTGCTGGGGCCTGATATTAATGAATCTCACAACAGTTTCGCCGTTAATAAAAAAGGTGAAATACGTTTTGGATTCAGTGGTTTAAAAGGCGTGGGCGAAAAGGCTATTGAAGATACCATTGAAGAAAGAAAAAAACACGGCCCCTACTCCTCTATTTTCGATTTAGTTAAAAGGGTAAATCAACGGACGGTGAATAAAAAATCGTTGGAAAGCCTGGTGTATTCCGGTGCCTTTGATTGCTTTACCGATTTAATAAGGGCACAATATTTTTACCAGGCACCCGGCGATGTACCGGCGCTGGAAAAAATAATCAAGTTTGGCAGTGTGTATCAAACCCAAAATGCAACAACTAGCAATACCTTATTTGGCAATTTGCAGATGCCAGATATTGTTCCACCCAAATTATTGCCTTGTGAGCCCTGGCCATTGGCTACACAATTAGATTACGAAAAGGATATTACCGGCATGTACATGAGCGGGCATCCGTTGGATAATTTTAAATTTGAAATGCGGTTTTATAATATTAGTACCCTGGCAGATTTTGTTGAATTTAAAACGGATGTACAAACACAACCCAATCCCGGCAGGCAGTTCAGGCTGGCAGGCCTGGTGGTGGATGCACAGCACAGGCTTACAAAAACAGGTAAAAATTTTGGCATTCTTACCCTGGAAGATTATAGTGGGAAAAGCGAATTTATGCTTTGGAGTGAGGACTATGCCAAGTACAGTCATTATATGGAAAAAGGTATGAAACTAATGGTAGAAGGTGGATTTAAAACAAGGTACAACAGCGATCAGTATGAGTTTAAGTTATCGAGGTTACATTTACTGGAAACGGTGAAAACCACTCTTACCAAACAGGTATCGCTGGAAATACAGCCTCAGTTTATTACAGAACCGTTCATTAAATTTATTGAAAACAACATAAAAGCAAACCCCGGAAAGGCCATCTTAAAATTTAACATTACCGATATAAGGAACAATATCAAGCTTTCTTTGTACAATATTGAGAAAGGTTTTACAATGAATGATGACATGGCTGCATTTTTACAAGATAACCTCGATGTAGATGTGAGTGTTGTTACAAGTTAAAAACTATACCATTTGATATTGAAAGATGCCTTACTGGCAAACCAATCTTATCAACACTGACAAATGGAATGTGAATATGTCATAACAACGCATTAAAAACTTTGGATGTAAATTTGACTTTCTGAAATAAACAAATCAACATTAAACACATTTATATGGCACATGAGTTCACAGATGCAAACTTCAAAACAGAAGTTTTAGATTCAGATAAATTATCGGTAATAGATTTTTGGGCAGAATGGTGTGGCCCATGCCGTGCAATAGGTCCGGTTATTGAAGAACTTTCAAAAGAATATGATGGAAAAGTAAACATCGGAAAAGTAAACGTAGATCACAATCCACAAATTTCTATGAACTATGGCATTACCAGTATTCCGGCTATTCTTTTTGTAAAAGGCGGCGAAGTAGTTGACAAATTAGTAGGTGCACAACCAAAGGCTAATTTTGTTAAAAAGATTGAAGCGTTAAAATAATTTAGTTACATTCATACTTATTAAAAAGCCCGGGCTCAAATGACCGGGTTTTTGTTTTTTTAAAAAGTGAATCTAATCTACTTTTACCTGTTTTTTAATCACTGCTCCTTCGTTAGCCTCGGGTAAAAAATTTCTTTCTTTAACCATATAGCCGTTGCCTTTTTCACAAATGTGTACTTTAAGGTTTTCAATGCTGTAGGGGCTTCCGTCGGGTATGTCAGCTATGTTGGAAAAAAGAATATCATGGCCATCAATTATAATTACACAACCGCTGCCAATGGCTTCCATCTTATTGCTATCTGTTATCAACATACCTGTATCTTCCCCCAACCCAATTCCAATGCAGGATGGATTGGTAGCAACAGCTTGCGCCAGTCTTCCAAAACGGCCTCGTTTTTCAAAATGGCTGTCAAAAATTACATCATCCATAAAACCCAGGCCGGTTGTTATTTTCACTTCTCCTTTTAAATGTGCTTTGGCTGCATTGCCCTCATAAATCATGGTATTACTCATGGCCATTGCACCGGCACTGGTACCTGCTACTATAAAACTGGTTTCAGTATGATAACGATGTAAAAGGATTTTTAAAAACTGAGTACCACCAAAAATAGTGGAGAGCCTTAGTTGATTGCCACCGCTGAACATAACTGTATCACAGGAATTTATACGCTGAATGTAATCATCGTTCATTGCATCAGACCGATTGCGAATGTGCATTACATTCACATCTGTACAACCAATTTTTCCAAAGGCATCAATATAGTTTTCGCCTACTTCAAAAGGAATAGTGGAGGCAGTGGTAATTACTTCAATTCTGGCGTTTGTGCCACCACTCTCCTGCACAATACGGTTTAAAATACCCAGTTCAATAAAATTAAGATTGTTGCGGTGAATATCCCCTTTTTCTGCATCTCCTTTGTCTTCTGCGCCACCAATGGCAATTAATTTTCCTTTAGCAATTTGCATCTAAGCTGTTTTGTTATAAACGCAAAATTAAGGTAAATCGTGTTTTATAATTTATAACCTGTTGTTTTAAAGCGAACAAACACAAGTTACTAACTACGGATAGAAATAAAAAAGGCAGTTGTAGATTACAAATATCATTCAATACTCCGACTAATAAAAACAGAAATTTTAGTGCAAAAAAATGCTATCACTTTTGTTTTTTTGAAAAGCAAATAGATTGTGCTAATTTCCACTTTATCGGTATCACAATTTATCACTTTGCGATAGAATGGCTAAGAGGAAGAAATGTTTTTTTGTGAGATTTAATTTTTGAAGTTTAAATATCTGGATAGATAAAATATAGTACAAGTAAGTACCGAGCCGGCACACAGTCAGAACTAGGGATCTGGCTAACTCCAGAAAAAAAATCGGGACGGGCAAACGGTATTACATAGTTGCATTAGTCAGGGTCAATAATAAATAAAATCTCTGGTATCAGTAACAGAAAAAATAAATAAAATAACTCAAGCTCAAAACCCAATTAACGAATGAAAATTGAAGAAATCAAAATATTAAGAGGTCCAAATTACTGGAGTGTACGCCGTGCAAAACTAATTCAGATGAAACTTTTTCTGGAGGACATGGAACAGCGGCCAACCAATACGATTGATGGTTTCAGGCAACGGCTGGAAGAAATGTTTCCTACCATGGCCAGCCATCGTTGCAGTGTGGGTGTGCCGGGAGGATTTTTTCAAAGGGTGGAGGAAGGCACCTGGATGGGCCATGTAATAGAGCATGTAGCACTTGAACTGCAAACCGTAGCCGGCATGGATACTGGTTTTGGCCGTACAAGGGGTACTGGTAAAGAAGGAGAATATTATGTAGTATTTAGTTATATGGAGGAAGATGCTGGTGTTTATGCTGCCAAAGCTGCAGTAAGAATTACTCAAGCACTTGCCGACAATACTCCCTACAATCTTGAAGAAGATATTATGCAACTAAGAGAAATTAGGGAAGATACAAGACTAGGCCCCAGCACAGGTTGCATAGTGGATGAAGCAGCCAAACGGAACATACCATTTATACGACTAAATAAACAAAGCCTGGTACAATTGGGGTATGGTATTCACCAAAAAAGAATCAGGGCTACTATTGCATCTACTACAAGTAATATAGCAGTAGATATAGCCGGTGATAAAGAAGAAACAAAAAACTTATTAGGTGCAGCACAAATCCCTGTACCAACAGGTGTAATAATACGAACAGAAGAAGGACTAAAAGATGCTATTGATAAACTGGGCTATCCGTTGGTGTTAAAACCTATAGATGGCAATCATGGCAAAGGTGCTACTACCAATATTATTAACTGGGAGATGGCAGTAAAAGCGCTTGCCGCAGCACAGGTTTATGGTCGCAGTATTATTTGCGAAAGGTTTATTACCGGGTTTGATTTTAGGGTTTTGGTGATTAACAACAAGTTTATTTGTGCAGCTTTGCGCACACCTGCCGCCGTAACAGGCGATGGTGAACATAATATTCAATGGCTGGTAGATGAAACAAACAAAGACCCTCGCAGGGGATTTGGTCACGAAAAAGTATTGACCAGCATTAAACTGGATAACTTTAGTGAAATAATGCTGGATGAAAAAGGTTACACTTTAGAAACCGTGCCTGCAAAAGGTGAATTGGTTTTATTAAAACCTACAGCCAATCTTTCAACCGGTGGCACATCCGAAGATGTTACAGATGAAGTGCATCCTGATAATATCTTTATGTGCGAAAGAATTTCTAAAATTATTGGTCTTGATATTTGTGGTATTGATATAATGGCGCCGGATTTACGGTTGCCTGTTACCCAAAACGGCGGTGCAATATTGGAAGTGAATGCAGCACCTGGTTTCCGAATGCATATTGATCCTGCCGTTGGCATAGGCCGTAATGTTGCCGAACCTGTTATTGATATGCTTTTCCCGAAAGGAAGTGAAGGCCGTATTCCCATTATAGCTATAACCGGCACCAACGGTAAAACCACCACTACCCGATTGGTAGCACATATTGCAAAAAGCGCCGGCTACAAAGTTGGTTACACCACAAGCGATGGTGTGTACATACAAAACCAACTGCTGATGAAAGGTGATTGTACAGGTCCATTAAGTTCACTGTTTGTTTTGAAAGATCCCACCGTTGATTTTGCAGTTTTGGAATGTGCAAGAGGCGGTATATTAAAAAATGGATTGGCTTTTCAAAACTGCGACATTGCTATTATCACCAATGTGAGTACCGATCATATTGGCCTTGGTGGAATTGATTCAATTGAACAAATGGCAAAAGTTAAAGCAGTGGTTGCTGAAACTGTTTTTCCACATGGCTACACCATCTTGAATGCTGATGATGATTTGGTTTATGCCATTAAAAATGACTTAAAGTGCAATATCGGATTATTTAGTATGGATGAAAATAACCCAAGAATAAAATCACATTGCAGCAAAGGCGGTTTAGCAGCTGTATATGAAAATGGCTATGTCACCATATTAAAAGGTACCTGGAAAATAAGGGTAGAAAAAGTGGCAGATATCCCCATTACCTATGGGGGAAAAGCAACTCATAATATTATGAATACATTGCCAGCTATTTTGGCAACCTACCTGTATCGTAATATTAAAGTTGCTGATATTAAAGAGGCGCTGGAAACATTCATACCCTCCCCTACTCAAACACCTGGCAGGTTAAATTTATTTAAATTTAAACACTTTGATTTCCTGGTTGATTTTGCCCATAACCAGGCTGGTCTTATGTTGCTGAGTGATTTTATTGGTAAGATGGAGGGCTATCCAAAAGTAGGCATCATTAGTGGCACAGGAGACAGAAGAGATGAAGATATCAGGGATCTTGGAAAAATTTCAGCCGGATGTTTTGATGAAATTATAATTAGGCAGGATAAAAATTTACGAGGCCGCACTGCAGAAGAAATTGTAAATCTTTTGGTAGAAGGTATCAACCAATCAAAAACAAAAGACATACCGATTACCATTATTTACAACGAAAAAGAAGCCATTACCTATGCATACGAAAATGCAAAACCGGGATCATTAATCACAATAATGTGTGATGTAGTTGTGGAAGCACTAGACATGATTAAAAGATTAAAAGAAGAGGAAGACAAGGTTTAGCAAACATTATATTTATTTACAAGCAATGGTTGTAACTGGCAATACAAATGATTTTAAAAATAATCAGAATTATTTTTAAAATCATTTTGGCAAGTTTGGACTGTTACCCTAAATTTGCACCTCAAATAAATCGGTAGTAATTTAATACTGATAAGTAATTGGGTTATAGTGTAATGGTAACACTACAGATTTTGATTCTGTCATTCTAGGTTCGAATCCTAGTAACCCAACTAACAAAAAGGATAATCTTAAAAAGGTTATCCTTTTTTGTTTTAAGAAATACAAAGCTTTTAAAAAAGTACCAGCCTCCTATTTTTACGAAAACTAATTATTTATATTATGGTATTAGCACAAAATAAAAAACCCACTCCAAAAAGAAGTGGGTTATATTTTTCATCCATTTAGGGGATGGGGGTATTAATAACGGTAATGCTCAGCCTTAAACGGACCTTCTTTTGGTATGCCTAAGTAAGCGGATTGTTCTGTAGTTAATTCGTCTAATTCAACACCAATTTTTGCAAGGTGCAAACGGGCAACTTTTTCATCGAGGTGCTTTGGTAAAACATACACCTCATTTTTATAACTTGCGGTATTGGTCCACAATTCCAGCTGGGCAAGGGTTTGGTTGGTGAATGAATTACTCATTACAAAACTTGGATGGCCTGTAGCACAACCTAAGTTTACCAAACGGCCTTCTGCCAAAATGATTACATCTTTACCTTCAATATTATAAATATCAACCTGTGGTTTGATAGTATCTTTTGTTTCGCCATAATTGGCGTTCAGCCAGGCCATGTCAATTTCAATATCAAAGTGACCAATGTTACAAACAATGGCTTTGTCTTTCATCAACCTAAAATGTCTTTCAGCAATTAAATCACGACAACCACTTGCAGTAACAATAATATCTGCTTCTGCAACAGCTTTAATCATTGGCTTTACTTCAAAGCCATCCATGGCAGCTTGTAATGCACAGATTGGATCAATTTCGGTAACTATTACGCGGCAACCAGCACCTTTCAATGAAGCAGCACTTCCTTTTCCTACATCACCATAACTTCCAACCACTGCAACTTTACCAGCCATCATTACATCAGTAGCACGACGAATAGCATCTACTAAGCTTTCTTTACAACCATATTTGTTATCAAATTTCGACTTGGTAACAGAATCGTTTACGTTGATTGCGGGCATCAATAAAGTACCAGCAGCCATACGCTCATACAAGCGATGAACACCTGTGGTTGTTTCTTCTGATAAACCTTTTATGCCAGCTACTAATTCAGGAAATTGATCAAAAACCATATTGGTTAAATCGCCACCATCATCTAAAATCATATTTAACGGACGATCTGCACCACCAAAGAATAAAGTTTGTTCTATACACCAATCAGATTCTTCCTGCGTTTGTCCTTTCCAGGCAAAAACACCCACACCTGTTGCAGCAATGGCAGCAGCAGCCTGATCTTGCGTTGAGAATATATTACAACTGCTCCATTTAACTTCGGCGCCTAAAGCAGTTAATGTTTCAATTAATACAGCTGTTTGAATAGTCATGTGCAGGCAACCTGCGATTCTTGCACCTTTCAATGGCTGGCTTGGTCCATATTCTTCTCTTAAAGCCATCAAACCCGGCATTTCTGCTTCGGCTAATCTAATTTCTTTGCGGCCCCAATTGGCTAAGCTCATATCAGCTACTTTATATTTAAGGCTGAAATCAATTGAATGTTGTGTGATAGTTGACATATTAATTTGTTTAGATTGCAAATGTACAATCACAGGATAATATTCTATGCGATTGCATAACTTTGGCATAACCAACACAATTATTTAACCTATTCAGGATAAAACCCTTTTTATTAATGGCCAAAACAACCCAAAAAGAAGATTCAGCTAATGCAACAATTGCCCTCGATAGCAAAGACCTTGCAATTCTTAATTTACTGCAACAAAATGCACGGGCTACAGTAAAGGAAATTGCAGAACAGGTGCACCTGAGTACAACTCCTGTACACGAGCGCATTAAACGAATGGAAGCCAATGGCGTGATAAAGCAATATGCCACTTTAGTTGATCACAATAAAGTAAAAAAAGGGCTGATGGTGATTTGCTATGTGAGCCTGAAAGAGCATAATAAAATTGCCGGTGTAAAATTTATAAAGGCTATACAGGCTATGAATGAAGTAATTGAGTGTTATAACATAAGTGGTGAATTTGATTTTATGCTAAAAGTGGTTGAAGAAGATATGAATGCCTACTACGACTTTCATGTAAATAAATTAAGCCAAATAGAAAACATGGGACATGTGCAGAGTGTGTTTGTAATTGGAATTATTAAGCAAACGCACCAGTTAGTTTTTGGATAGCTTTATCAAAGTAGGCATCTATCAACTCCAGTTTTAATTTTTAATAAATACTGGTTGATAATAAATCATCCAACAAGTTATGTTGTCAAAGATTCTCTCAATTAATTTACTCCGTTAAAACCTTTAACGAAAATAAAGAAGCAGATTGGAGAATTACGTCTTGCCCTTCCCCACAAGCACAAAATGCTTACCGGGCTGGAGTTGCAGATCTGCGTTTTATTACAAGCTGACACCTAAAAACTCATCAAGGCTGTAACTAATTCCCAGTAACTTTTCAATCAGGGACATTCCTCCAAAGCCCATTGTGGCAGGAAGTAAATTCTTTAAAAATAGAATCTTTATCTTTAATAAAATTATTTAGTATGAATTGCTGTCGATGTATTTTCTTTCTTATGCTGTATGCACTAATTGGATCAAATCTGTTTGCACAAAACAAGAAAGTAGTTGGATTATTCAACGGTATAAATCTTAAAGGCTGGGATACTTATATAGGTCCGCCATTAAATGATTCCGGAAAAATACTCAGTGATATTCCCATTGGTTTTAACAATGACCCCAGCAATGTTTTTACTGTTGTTGAACTAGACAGGGAAAAAGTAATTCGTATTTCCGGCGAGAACTGGGGCGGCATTTCAACAATAAAAGAATATGCAAATTTTCACTTGCGTTTAATGTTTAAATGGGGTTCACTTAAATGGGGACAAAAGAAAAACAAACCAAGAGACAGCGGTTTATTATATTTTGCTGTGGGTAAGCATGGCGCTGATTATGGCGCATGGATGCGTTCCCAGGAATTTCAGATAGAAGAGGGAAACTCCGGTGATTATTGGGGTGTTGCCGGTGCAATGCAGGATATTCCAGTTACAAAAAAATCAGACAGTGAATATATTTATGATCCTGCAGGTACAGTGAATACTTTTAGTGCAGACGGAAAGTTAGGGCGGCATTGTATTAAAAAAGGCGACGCTGAAAATACTTCTGGAGAATGGAATACACTTGATCTTTATTGCCATGGAGATACAAGTGTGCATGTTATAAATGGAAAAACAATGATGGTGCTCTATCATTCAGCGCAATTAGAAAACGGGCAAATATTGCCTCTTATAAAAGGAAAAATTCAAATTCAATCAGAAGGAGCTGAAGTTTTTTACAAAAATATCACAGTTGAACCGCTTAATAAAATTCCAGCAGTTGTTTTAAAATATTAGCCGACCGGGTTGGAAAATGGCTATAGCCCAAAACAATTATAGGCCAGGTGCTGCTATATATTATCAAACAAAAACGCAGACCGGACACAAAGCCAGCAGTAAAGAGATAACTTTCTTTTTAACAGGTATCCGGTACTAAAAACAGCCTATAAGCATTGTTTGTATTTTAAGAGTATTTATGAACAGAATAATTTAGCTATCGCCATAGATTTATTTGTTAAACAAATATTGATTTACAAAGTAATAGTTTGTTAAAAAAACTATTAAGAATATTTACTTTCAACTTCTAATAAAATAAAAGTTTTTTTAAAAAAAACTACTGAATAATAATCTTGATTTCCGGTGCAAAAAACAGTTTACCCTGTTTATCAAAAACAATCACGTCAAAAAAGAACAACTCTTCACCTTTGTGCAGGGATTCTTTGATATTGCTTTGCCATATTTCAGGTAAGGGCGTTATGGTAAATCTATCTGCAGCAATATCAGTTTGGGGCGATACTTTGCCTGTTTCTTCATTCTCGGTTACGCCAATTCTTTTATAGGAAAACTGGTAAGATGAAAGTTTGTACTCAACGTTTTTATCATCGGAAATACGGAGTGATTGTGTAATCAATTGCTTTGCCTGTTCTGCCGGGCAATCATTGGCTATGCCAGTAAACTTGCCCAGAAAGGTCTTAACCACCGGTAGCTTTTTTTTTACTACAGGGGCTGTAACTGGCTTAGCAGGCTTAACTGGTTTTTGTGCCATCACAACTGCCGGCAACAGCCCAAAAGTCAACAGGGTAAATAAAAAGGTAACTCTCTTAGTATTCATCATAGCTTATTTTGAAATTACAACGAATTTACTGCCTCAATAGTATAGATTAAGTTAATTCAAAGTAGCCAAACTTTCCTCTATTGTCTGTATCCTTGCTTCGGCATCTGCTTTTTTCTTCTCTTCCAATGCAATTACCTCAGGCTTTGCATTTTGTACAAAGCGTTCGTTCCCTAGTTTTTTCATTACGGATTGTAAAAAGCCTTGCTGGTGTTCCAGGTCTTTTAATAAATCAGCTTTTAAAGTAACTGTATCCAATTGCTTTTCCGATTCGATGTAAAATTTATCTTTTTCAATTGCCACAACAATAGTGTTTGCAACCGCTACAGTTGTAAATTGAATGGAAGCTGCATTTATTTGCCTGGTCAATATATTTTCTATAGGGGAATATGCAGCAGGTGTAGCTGTTTCAATATATAGCGTAATGCTTTCCTTTGGCTTTAATTGGTTCTTGTTTCTTGCATCTCTCAAAGCAGAAATTACCTGTTTCAACAATTGTCCCTGTTGCAGTAAAGCTTTATCAGGTATCTTTTCTGTGGCATATTGAGAAACACACAAATCGATTGACTGATCATTTAATAACTGATAAATTTCTTCTGTAATAAAAGGCATAAACGGATGCAGCAACTGCATCAATTCTTCAAAAAACGCAACAGTTTTTTTGTACACAATTGTTTCAATCGGCTGTTCAAAACCTGGCTTCACCCATTCTAGATACCAGCTACAGAAATCATCCCATATTAAAGAATATACCGTCTTTAAAGCCTCATTTAGCCGGAATTCTTTTAGCTGATACTCCAATTCAATTTTCGCCTCATCCAGCTTGTTTTCAAACCAATTAATAGCAAATTCATGAATGGTAGATTGGTGAATGGTGAATGGTGAATGGTCAATATCAGCATCCGCTTCATTCGTAAGTGATTGCATAATGCCCATTGCCGATTCACCATTGCCCATTGCCCATTCACCATTCACCATTGACGCCTGCCTCCCCTCCCACATTTTAACAAGTTTAAGTGCATTCCACAATTTGTTATTGAAATTCCTCCCCTGTTCCAATGCGCTTTCATCAAACATTAAATCATTACCTGCAGGCGAACTTACCATTATGCCAAACCTAACCGCATCTGCACCATATTGATCAATAAGGCCAAGCAGATCGGGAGAATTGCCCAATTGCTTGCTCATTTTTCTGCCCTGCTTATCTCTTACCATTCCTGTAAAATACACATCCTTAAATGGCGGCAGATTTTTATATTCATAACCTGCCATAATCATCCTGGCTACCCAAAAGAAAATAATATCCTGCCCGGTTACCAATGTGGTGGTTGGGTAATAATATTCAGCATCTTTATTACCCGGATTGCTGATGCCTTTAAAAACTTCCATGGGCCACAGCCAGCTGCTAAACCAGGTGTCTAGTACGTCTTCGTCCTGCTTAATATCGTCAATGGTCAATGGTGAATGGTGAATTTCAATATCACCCAATTGACCATTGACCATTGACAATTCACCCTTAAATTTTTCGAATGCTTCTTCTTTACTTGCAGCTACAACACAGTTTCCTTGTTTATCATACCATGCAGGTATCTGCTGCCCCCACCAAAGTTGGCGGCTGATGCACCAATCTTTGATATTTTCAAGCCAATGTTTGTAGGTGTTTTTTGCTTTGGCAGGATGAAATTCAATCGTATCGTTCAGCACAGATTGCAGCGTTTCCGGATTTTTTTTCAGAAACTGTTGCATATCTATAAACCATTGCAAGGAAAGTTTACTTTCAATAACAGCACCGGTTCTTTCACTGGTACCTACCTGACTTTTGTAATCCTCAATTTTTTCAATTTGACCAAGCGCAGCAATGTCTTCAGCTATCTTTTTTCTAAGTTCAAAACGATCAATGCCATTGTAGGATAACACCAGTTCAGAAGGGTTATCTTCCATCAATTCTGTTGTAGTAAATCTACCGGTCACATCCAGTGTATCAATTGCTTTCAACTTATGTTTAATGCCCAGCATGTTATCATTCTTATCATGTGCCGGTGTAATTTTTAATGCACCAGTTCCAAATTCCGGAGTAACATATTCATCTGCAATAATTGGAATTTTTCTGTTGATAATGGGCACAAACACTTCTTTGCCAATTAAATGACTGTATCGTTCATCTGTAGGATGTACACAAATAGCCACATCGCCTAAAATGGTTTCGGGGCGTGTGGTAGCTACCGTGATGCCGCTCCTGCCCCCATCCCCTGAAGGGGTGACTTTTTCATTAACTAATTTATATGTTACAAAATAAAGTTTTGAGTCTATGTCTTTAAAGATTACTTCTTCATCACTCAAGGCTGTCTGGCTGGCAGGATCCCAGTTTACCATTCTTTTGCCCCGGTAAATAAGTCCTTTTTCATGCAGATCAATAAAAACTTTTATTACACTTTTGTAATAGTCTTCATCCATTGTAAAGGAGGTTCTGCTCCAATCCAGGCTGCAACCTAGTTTTTTTAATTGCTGCAAAATAATGCCGCCGTATTTCTCTTTCCACTCCCATGCGTAAGCCAAAAACTCATCTCTTGTTAAAGATGATTTTGAAATACCCCTCTCCCGTAACATAGCTACCACCTTGGCTTCTGTGGCAATGCTGGCATGATCTGTCCCCGGAACCCAGCAGGGATTTTTCCCCTGCATCCTTGCCCTGCGGATGAGGATATCCTGTATGGTATTGTTGAGGCAATGCCCCATGTGCAACACACCTGTTACATTCGGTGGAGGAATTACAATAGTGTATGGCTCACGTTCATCGGGCGTGCTGGTAAAATATCCTTTGTCCAGCCAATGCTGGTACCACTTTTTTTCTGCTTCGGCTGGTATAAAATTCTTGCTTAGTTCCATAATATTTATCACCGCAATAAACGGGAGTGCGTTAATTTTTTTTTTTTGAACCCGGCATACATACTTTGTGCAGCTTCATTGGCGTCGCACTCTTGTACAGTATATCCACAGGCAACAAATAACAATATGTAAAAGGTGTGCAAATGTACGAACGCCAATGCATTTTAAAAAGCGTCAAAATCATTCCATTCGGTCAGTTAAATTATTATTAAACAGGGTAGTAAACTTAAACAAAAAGATTGCAAAGGAAAAGAACAAGGAAACATATGTAATTACAATTTACCCTATTTTTAAAATTATAAATGGATATTGTTATTATTATTAACCAGCAGCAAAAAATAGCTGGTATATTTGCGCCCAAAATAAATCCATTGCAAAAGTCCAGGCAAAATTTGCGTCTTCAAAAAATAATTACACTCATTGGCATTTTACTGTTTGTTATCAAAATTATAGCCTGGTACATTACCCAATCGGTTGCTATTTTAACCGATGCATTGGAAAGTACGGTAAATGTTTTGGCCGGACTGATAGGCGTTTACAGCCTGTATGTAAGCGCCAAACCCAAAGACAAAGATCATCCTTATGGGCACGGCAAGGCCGAATTTATTTCTGCTGCAGTAGAAGGCACGCTAATAACCGTTGCGGGCTTTGTTATCATTTTTGAGGCAATCAATAACCTCTTAAATCCTCATACCATACAAAAATTGGATTATGGTATTGCGCTGGTAGCGGCCACTGCTGTTATCAATTATATTGCAGGTGCATTTTGTATTAAATCCGGCAAAAAAAATAACTCATTGGTGCTCATCTCCAGTGGCAAACATTTACAAACAGATACCTATTCTACCCTGGGAATTATTGTAGGGCTTTTATTGCTATACTTCACTAAATGGTTGTGGATAGATACAGCAGTTGCTATTTTATTTGCATTCATTATTATGTTTACAGGCTATAAAATTGTGCGGACTTCCATATCGGGGATTATGGATGAGGCCGATGATACACTCATCAATAAAATGGTAGCCCAGCTAAACATTATACGGCCAGAAAACTGGATTGACCTGCACAACCTACGTATTATACAATACGGAAGCACACTGCATTTAGACTGCCACCTTACGGTACCCTGGTATCTCAATGTAAATGAAGCACATCATGAAATTGATATTTTATCCGACCTGGTAAAAAAGGAATATGGCGAATCTATCGAACTATTTGTACATACCGACGGCTGCCTTGATTTTAGCTGTGCTATTTGCAGCAAGCAAATCTGCCCTGTGCGCAAGCATCCTTTTCAAAAAAAGATAGACTGGACAGTAGAAAACATTTCTTCTAACATCAAACATCGTCTATAATGTCTTTAGATGATAATTACTGGAGCAATCGATACACAAACCAAACAGCAGCCTGGGATACAGGTGACATCACTACTCCATTAAAAAACTATATTGATCAACTAACCGATAAAGAAATAAGCATATTAATTCCCGGTTGTGGCAATAGTTACGAGGCTGCCTATTTATTACAAAATGGTTTCTGCAATATCACACTCATTGATATTTCAACAGTACTTTGCAAAAAACTAGCTATCCAATTTGCTGAATATTCACAAAAAGGATTAGAAATTATTTGCGGCGATTTTTTTGATCATCAGGGACTGTATGATTTGGTGGTAGAACAAACTTTCTTCTGTGCACTTGACCCATCTTACAGAAATTCCTATGCAGTAAAAATGAACCAGTTGTTGAAGCCAGGTGGTAAACTGATGGGCGTATTATTCAACAAACATTTTAATGGAGGACCACCTTTTGGGGGTAGCGAAAGCGAATACCGGGAACTGTTTCAGGAAAAATTCACTATTGAAATTATGAAACCTTGCTACAATTCCATTACGTCCAGAAACGGCAATGAAATATTTATAGAAATGGTAAATAAGTAGTATGATTTTCAACAATTATTAAGCAACACTATCCCTCAATTAATTTTGCTACGCCAAATGCTGCAGTAGCTGCAACTGCTCCAATCAATGTAACTTTTAATGCCCCCATCCAGGGATTAACCCCTGTTATCCTGCTTTTAAAATAGCCAAATACAAATAAACAGATAAGGGTTGCCACTACAGATATCTCTAATGCTTCGGTTGCATTACTAATAAAAAAATAAG
>JAYTTM010000755.1:0-4689 GCA_043745055.1 Chitinophagaceae bacterium
AGGCATGGGATCAATGCAGTTAATAACGTAATTTGATAGCCGCATAAATATAAAACTCCCACACTCCAGATAACGCCCAAAATCACTACCAGTAAAGAAAGTATGGTTGTGCTGATGGAACGGAAGAAAAGTGCAAGTATGATGGCACTTAATAAAAGAGAGCCGAATAAAAAATATTTCATTTCATTTTGCAACCTGTCGGCAACCACAGTACGTATCAGCGGCAGGCCACTGAGGTGCACTTCAATTTTCGTTTTTTCTTCAAAGCTTTTTACAGCAGCTTTGATGTTGTTAATAACAATGGTGCGCCCTTTTGAATTCAGTATTGTTTTATTAATTCGTACAGCAACCAGGTAAGCTTTTGGTGTATTGGAGTTGTAGAGCAGGCTGCGGTAAAAAGGAAGGTTGAAAAATTTATCTGCAGCACTGTCTAATTGTGCCTGCGTTTGTATAGAATCTGAAAATATTTTTTGTGCAACTAATTTTTCGGTAAGCGAATCTTTATAAAGATTAACCGCAGCCGGAATGCTTAAAACATCCTCAACATGTTCAATTTTTTTTAACTGCTGATGCAGTTCTTTGTAAGCTTTAAAAATATTTATTGTAAACAGGCTGTCGGTTTGTATGCCTGCAACCAGCAGGTTACCATCATCGCCAAACTTTTCTTTAAAGGCCAGGTATTTTTTGTATTTGGGATTATCGGTTGGTATGGCTTTCGAAAATTCGTAGCTCAGTGTTACTTTACCTGCATAAAAGCCCAACACTACAGTTATCAATAACAAAATAATAAGTAAAGGCCCCCTGAACTTTAGTACAAATTTTGCTAACCGTTGCCACATAGTTGAGTTGTTGAATTTTAATTTGCAAAGAAAACCATTTTGTTGCTAATTGAATGAATAAGCTGCGGAGATGTTTGGTATTTTTGGATATCCGGAAAATTCGATTTCCCACAAAGGCACAAAGGCCACTAAGAAAAAAAACAGGCTTTGTGTTCTTTGCGCCTTTGTGGAACAGAACCTCTAACATGACACATAAAACAAAAGGCATTGTTTTACGAAGCATAAAATATGGCGAAACCAGCCTGGTGGTTACCATATTTACCGAACTGTTCGGCATACAAACCTATATGGTTAATGGGGTACGCAGTTCAAAAAAATCATCGGCAAAAGCAAATCATTTTCAGCCCACTGCCATTTTAGACCTTATTGTTTACCACAGCCATAACAAAGCGATGCAACGCATCAAGGAATTTTCGTGGGCTGTTTTGTATACAACCTTATTAAGCCATGTTATTAAAAACAGCGTGGCTTCTTTTATGACAGAGCTGCTGCAAAAATGCCTGAAACAACCAGAACCAAATGCTGATCTGTTTAATTTTTGTGAAGCTTCTTTTTCAGCATTAGACCGGGCAAACAATATTATTGCTGCAAATTTTTCGCTTTTTTTTACCCTGCACCTTACTCATTTCTTCGGGTTCAGGATGACCGATAATTTCAGCGCCGAAAATTCAATATTGGATCTTCAGGAAGGGAATTATATTGATCATCAACCTACACACCCGCATTTTATTGACGGGAAAAATGCAGAACTTACTGCACAGTTATTAAAAGTGATGCAGCCTTATGAACTTGAAGAATTTAAACTGAACCAGGAAATAAGACGGGACTTATTATTAAGATACCTGGAATATTATGCCCTGCACATACAAGACTTTGGGCAGATGAAAACGTTGATGGTACTGCATGAAGTGTTGTAGGTGTCACGACGGCTCTAAGCCGTCAGACACCTTAAAATATCTACAGAATTCTTTTTATTGAAGTATTATTATTCACTTGCAAATTCTCCGTCCCTTCAATCAAAATCACCCCCGGTTGTTTTCCTTTTTCAAAACTCCCCAAACTGTTCTCCATTTGCAAAGCCCTGGAACCGTTGCTGGTTGCCCATTGCAGCAGCGTTGATAAATGCAGTTCTTTAAAATTATTTTGCAGCGTTTTAATTTCTTCCAGAATACTTAACTGATCGTTTGATGCAAGGCTATCGGTTCCTAAAACAATATTACCGGTATGTTGCATCAACATTTTTACATCGGGTAAAGAGTTGCTGATGTAGAGATTAGCGTTGGGGCAAAGGCAGAAGAAAATGGGTAATGGGCAATGGGCAATGGGCAATTGTGTGAACGATAAATCTTTTGCTGAAGTGCAAACATTATGAACCGAAATGATGGTTTGCTCTTTTGTAAAATGCGGTAGCCAGGTTTGCAGGCTCGATTTTTTTGAAGGTTTAAAAAATGAAATATCAATACCCATTTGCCGGTACATCCTTAAAAAATCACCGGTGCCTTTTTCAAAAAATTCATTTTCGGCTGCAGTTTCCTGGTTGTGTATGGTTAATAAATTATTGTTGGGGAAATCATTGATCATGGCAAACATTTCGGGCGATACAGAATAAGGGGCATGAGGGTTGATCGTTGTTCGTTGTTCGTTGTTCTTTTTTCGGTATTCATCAAGAATCAACAATGATTTTTCAAACCTGTCTTTTGCAACTGACGGCGGGAAACCGCTTGCTTCAATAAAATTATGATATCGCAATCTGCATTTCTTTTTTTGTGGTATTGTGAGCGTATTGTTACAAATATCACCAACTGCAACAATGCCATTCTGCAGCATTTCATTTTCAGCATTTTCAATGGCGGCTAATATTTCATCATCCGCAAAATGCCGTTCATTCACCACTTTTAAAACAAAATCAACCAGGCCGGTTTGTTTTGGAATCAGGCCTTTCATATGTGATAGCTCCAGGTGGCAATGTGCATTTATAAAACCGGGGCAGAGAATACCCTTGAATTTTTCAATTCCATCCCCGGCATCATCTTCCCTGGCAAGATCAATAATTACACCACTGCTGTCTGTAATTAAAACATGCTGCTGCAGAAATTCGTGCCCTGTAAATAGCTGGTCTGCTGAAAATTTTCTATACAAATTGATTGGTTGATATATTGTAAATTTGCCGCCTGCTTTGCAAAACGCAATTAAAGCTGAACAAAGGTAAACTGCACAAGGTCTCATGTATGAGCATGATACCTTTAAATTTAAAGAGGGTCCTGTAAAAGTGTAAATTGAAGGTTGATTAAAAACTATCAATCACTTTAAAAAACAGAGACCCATGACACAAGTTAAGAAATTAGATTTTAGTGGTACAACGATTTATTGCGGAGTAGATGTACACAAAAAAAGCTGGCGGGTAAATATTGCTGACAGTGAATTTGAGCTGGAAGACTTTACCCAGAACCCGGATGCAGTTCTTTTACATAAACATTTAACCAGGCGTTATCCGGGTGCTAATTACAAGATAGGTTACGAAGCAGGCTTTAGTGGCTTTAGTATGCAGCGTAGTTTATCGGATGCTGGCTGCCAATGTTGGGTTGTAAATGCAGCAGATATTCCAACATCTGATAAAGACAAAAAACAGAAACAGGATAAAGCAGATGCCCGTAAATTGTGTAACTATCTTCAATCAAAAAAATTGAAAGGCATACACATACCTGATCCTGGGTGGGAGCATGGCCGTACCTTAGTACGCACCCGGGAGCGTATTGTAAATAATCAAACCCGTTGTAAAAACAGGATATGGCAATTGCTTCATTTTAGTGGCCTGCCGGTACCTGCTCAGCAACAGGACGGGAAATATTGGAGTAAGCGGTTTATTGACGGGTTGCAACAAATGGATTGTGGAGGAAGTATCCATCTTCGGCAATCATTGCAGTTGCACATTAAAGATTATTTGCAAACCAGATCTTTGCTGCTGGAAGCAACCCGTGCTATCAGGTCATTATGCAGAGAAGAAAAATATGCAGGGGATATAAAACTGTTGCGTAGCATACCGGGCATTGGAGAAATTAATGCGGCAGTAATGTTGTTTGAATTGCAGGATGTGAACCGGTTTAAACGCTTTGATTATTTATGCAGCTATGTTGGTTTAGTGCCAGATACATCAGACAGCGGGGATACAAAACGAACTAAAGGGATTACACACAGGCACAACCATTACTTGCGTACAGCTTTGGTAGAAAGCAGCTGGTCGGTGGTTCGTAAAGACCCTGCGTTGCTAATGAAGTATAAGGAGTATTGTAAACGGATGGAAAAGAATAAAGCTATCATTCGGGTAGCCAAACACTTGTTATCAAGAATTAACTTTGTGTTGAAAAACAAAACCGGATATGTAACCGGAGTTGTAGGATAAAACCTGAAAGGTTTTTTTAAGGGATGCAGGCTTCAAAAGTAATTGCACAAAAAAAGGTTTGGATAAACCAAACCTGAAATTTGCGAATTACTTCGTCAGCCACCGGATGTATTCCTGACAGGTTGCTCCTCAGCAGAGCCTGCTTCCGCTTAGTCCGGTAGTGTAAAATTAAGTAACAGTTAAATAGTAAAATAAAAAGTTTTTACCAGCACCCAACCGTTAAGTCGCACCTGCAGCATGAGGCATAAAAACCAATAATGTCTGCCAGCACAAGGATACGGGTGCTTTTTGAAAATTGAAAAAGACCTTGCAGCTCCTGTAGGAAACCAGGGATGACTGTTTATTGAAGTGTGCTTTTTATAAAACTGTTTAGCTTAAAAAATATATTATAGAAAAGAGCTTAACGATAAAAAAAATATTCAGCCGGTGCAGCGTATTCTCATCATTGAA
>JAYTTM010000756.1:0-4688 GCA_043745055.1 Chitinophagaceae bacterium
TTTATTACCATTGTATAATCATTTTATACTTATTTTTTACTGCAATTGATGTTTTTAAATTTTCCCATCCATAAGAAATTAAAAATAAAAAAATAGATACATTATACAATCTTCCATATAAAAAAAAGGGTGGAGTAACCCCAACCAAAGAAAGTTTATTTAAGTCTTTTGAAATCAAGATTCTTCTTACCGCTGATAGTTTTTTCCAGTTGTATGGTATGGCACATGCCTGTATTGCTAATAGTGTAAACTTTACAATAGGCTGATTCATAAACTTTCTCTGTTCCTCATTCAAGTTGCAGTTTTTAGAAAAGTCTTTTAGGTTACAAGCTGCTTTTACAAATCCTTTGATTGATTTATCTGAATGAAACAAATCGGAGTTGGTGGCAGACCCTTCACGGGTAGTACGCAGATAAAAAGGATTTCCTTCAAAAGTACAGCGGTCAGCAAGGCATAATACCCTTGCCAAAAACTCCCCGTCTTCTAAATAAGGTATGCCGGCTATATACCGGATGCCAAACTTATTCATAAATTCCCTATCAAAAAGTATTGCAACCGATCTATCAGGATCTGTAGTCCCATCGCCTCTTGACAATGCATAGGCTTCTACACCTGGATATAAATTAAACTGGAAATCGGTAAATAAAATTTCCTTTCGTATGGTATTGTCAGCTTCTAAAAACTTATACCCCAAAAATGTTATTTGAGCTTGATGATCATCAGCAGCTTTTAGAACACGGCCAAAGCTATTGGGCTCCACGTAATCATCGGGATCAATAAACAGCAGGTATTTACCGCTAGCTTTCTCAATACCGGCATTTCTTGCCAATGACACGCCTTTGTTTTCCTGATCAATAAAAACAATATTATCAAACTGCTGCATCACACCCAATACAACCTCCCGGCTATTGTCAGGAGAACCATCATTAATAATTATAAGTTCATAATCCTTTGTTGGAATATCCTGCAGTTGCAGGCTTTGCACACATTTTTCAATGTAGTCCTCCACATTATAAACCGGTACGATAATACTTAAACGCATGGTTGAATAAACTGTCAGTCTTTGAAATCTGTGTAAAAAAGATTATTGTTTCCCATTTTGTACACTCTTTTTTTAAAGAAAATGATATAGCGGTAAGGATTCAGATAAACCGTAATCATTTTATACAGGCTTGTAAAAAAAGGAGTTTTTTTGTTCATACCTGCCTGCTGAAATAATTTTGAAACTTTCAGAATAAACTTTTCGCTACCCACAATATCCCAGGGGAGATAAGGGTAAACAAACTTTTCTCTTAAAGGAGCAGATTTTAACAACAGGGGTTTAAACAACCCATATTCAGTGATATTGTTCTGGGCATGCTGGTGTTGGCGGTAACCTACAGTAGGTTGGTGAAAATAAAAAAGTTTGTTACCTGCTTTTGTTAGTTTCAGCCACATGGGGTAATCTTCCACCAGTTTGTTTTCTTCGTCAAATCCTCCTACGTTGAGTAGTGTTTGTTTTTTAAAAAAAAAGGTAGGCGTGTAAGTAATTCTATCAGAAAGCAGCAGTAATTTATGTTGGTCGATAGCACTAAATAAAGGGTTCATTAAATTCATAGGATAGTGCTGCGGCATTGCTGTTACAAGTTTTTCTGGCCAGAATTCATCCTCATAAATAATTGCCTGGGAAAAAACTATAGAAGCAGTTGTATTTTCATCTACAAATTTTATATTATCACTAATACAGTTGGGAAGCAGGATATCATCGCCTGCAATAAGTTTTATCCAGTCCGCAGCGGATGCTTTGATACAGCGGTTACAGTTGGCAGAAACTCCTGTGTTTTGTGGTACTGTAATAATATCTGTTCTTACAAAACGATCTCTGTTTGCAACCATCCATTGGCGACAAATCTCTATCGTATTGTCTGCAGAGCAGTCGTCAGAAACAATGAGTTCAATCGACTGATAACTTTGCTGTTTGGCACTTTCAAGCGTTTCAACTACAAACTTAGCTGCATTGTAAGTGGTAACAATTATAGATACCAACGGCTGTTGCAAACTCACTTTTGCTTTACTAATTTACTTTTTACCAATGCAATTACATCCAGCCTTTTATTAAGCTCAATAAGCGAAAAAATAGTCGATGCAACAATTACGGGCAAGGTGAATAAATACATTTTAATGCCGCTAAAAAAATGAATCATTAAAAAGCAAACTATCGCCAAAGAAAAATGAAGTATAAAAATTCTGAAAAAATCATTTTCAAAAGAAAACTGATATTTCCACCGAATAACTATGAAGTTTTGAATTATCCCAAGCACGTAGCACAGGATAAAAGAAATGCCAATACCATTTAACCCGTACATTTTATAAAATAGCATATTGAGTAGCAAAGTGTAAATATTGGCAGCTAGTTCACTTACGAAAAACATTTTTGAATCGCCTTTGGCAATAATCATAAAACCCATTGTCCAGGTAACCGTTTTTAAAAAAATACCGATGGCTATATATTGCATCATATTATTGATGGCAAAAAACTTAGCCGAGTAAAGTATGGTAACTATATTGCCGATATATACAAGAAAAATAATCAAAACAGGTGCAATAATTAAAATGCCAATCTCTGCCTGTTGGTTTATCATCACCGCCGATTTCTTATTATCGGCTGCTACTGATGAAAGGCGTGGAAAATAATCAGTAGCCATTGCGGCGAATATCATCCCTATATAACTATTTACAATCGAAAAACCTGCATTGTATAAACCAACCTGTTCTACCCCACCAGTTCTGCTAATAAAAATCCCCATTATATACGCCACCCCCAGCCCTATTAAATTACTCAGGCTAAGCATAAACCCCATTTTTAGCATGCTGGTTCCTTCTGTTTTAAATATAGCCACATCTATTTTTTGCTTTGCTATTTTAACCTTGGAGGAAAAATAAAATGTAAGTAATAACCCGAGTATAGAAGTGATAATGATAGCAGGTACAATTCCTTTTATCCCCCAAAAATAATATACCGGAACAGAAACCAATAAGCCCACAACAGATCCTGTCATGTTTGCTTTAGCAAGGTATTGCAGCTTGCGCATGCCTTGCAATACTACCATTTGCCCTGTAGATAATTGATTTAATAAAAGCGTTACAGAAACAAAGCGAAAGGCCGTAGAATAATCTTCGTTTCCGAATGTAAACTTGCTTAAAATAGGTGCCAGTATAAATGTAGTAAGGGCTCCGAGTAAACCCGTTATCCATACAAGTCTTCTAAAAACCGCCACTACCGTAGCAATACGCTCCGAATTTGTATTTGCATTAGCCTCGGATACATTTTTAACCGCACTGGTACTCAATCCAAAATTTGTAAGGCTGGTTATAAGCCCCGTTGTAGAGTTTAACAATCCGGCAATACCCATACCTGCAGGGCCAAGCAATACTGCTAAAAACTTAGAGCGTATAATACCGATAATAATATTAAAAACCTGTACCCCTCCAAAAAGAGAAGTGGCTTTCATTATTTGCCGGTAGGAGGATTGCTGTTCTGACAATTGTTATACTATTGAAGGTTGCCCTTAATTATATAAATTGATTCATTAATGTTGCTACTACTTTCATTTCTTCCTCTTTCATTACCGGGCTTATAGGCAAACTCAATACCTCCTGGTGAATTTTTTCTGTAATGGGAAAAGACAAATGGTTCCATTGCTGGTATGCCTCCTGTAGGTGCGGAGGGATGGGATAATGTATCAGCGTTTGTACGCCATTATTCTCGAGGTATTTTTGTAAATTGTTTCTGTTGGAATTTCTCACCACAAACAAATGCCACACATGCGAATGGTTATTTGCGACGGAACTGTTACCATTGGACACCGCAGGCAATACAAAAACTTCATTAACTATATTATTGATGTAATACTGAGCAATTACCCTTCTGTGTTGGTTATCCGCATCCATGCGTTTGAGCTTAACCCTTAGTGCTGCTGCCTGTATTTCATCCAGCCTTGAGTTGAGGCCGCTATAGCTATTTTGGTATTTAATTTTTGAACCATAGTTGGCAATCGTTCTTACCACGTCTGCAAGCTCATCATCATTGGTGGTTACTGCGCCGGCATCACCCAGGGCCCCAAGGTTTTTGCCGGGATAAAAACTGTGCCCTGCCGCATCACCTATATTACCTGCTACCTTTACTGTTTCGTCGGTACTTTTATATTCAGCGCCCTGCGATTGGGCACTGTCTTCAATTAATTTCAGGTTGTATGTTGATACCAGTCTTGCTATTTCAGGATGCATGGCAATTTGCCCATATAAATGAACGGTCATAATTGCTTTGGTGCGCTCTGTTATTTTTGCTTCAATTAAAAAAGGATCAATATTATATGTAGCAATTTCAGGTTCTACTAATACCGGCACCAACCGGTTATCTGTAATGGCCAAAATGGAAGCTATGTAGGTATTGGCGGGAACAATGATCTCATCACCCTCTTGCATTAAACCCATTTCCATATATGCTTTTAAAATCAGCCTTAATGCATCCAACCCATTGGCTACCCCAATACAATGTTTAGTACCACAAAATGCAGCATATTCATTTTCAAATTGCTTTGTTTCTTCTCCCAGCAAGTACCAGCCAGAGCTCACTACTCTTTGTACAGCCTGAGATAACGCTGGTTCAAAAGAATTATTGATGGCTTTTAAATCAAGAAATTTTATCA
>JAYTTM010000757.1:0-17782 GCA_043745055.1 Chitinophagaceae bacterium
GCACCTTGCTTTAATGAGAAAAGCTGCCATGCTTTTAATGGCCATTATTGGGTTTGCCACAGCCTCGCTGGCCCAATCAGTTACCGGACAGGTAACAGACACAAAAGGGGAACCGGTATCTGGTGTCACAGTTACCGTAAAAGGTACCAGAAACGCAACCGCTACAAACAATTTAGGGGTTTATACTTTGCTGAAAGTACCCACAGATGCAGTATTAAGGTTTACTGGTGCAGGTTTTACAGCTCAGGAAATATCAGTTGATGGTAAATCATCTTTAAATGCTGAGTTAGGAGCAAGCGTTGGAAACCTCAACGAAGTTGTGGTTATAGGTTATGGCTCCAAAAAGGTTAAAGATGCTACTGGTTCTGTAGCAGCTATCACCCAAAAAGATTTTAATAAAGGGGTAATTTCTACTCCTGAACAATTGTTTCAGGGTCGCACACCGGGTGTTATTGTTACACCATCAAGTGGAGAACCAGGTGCAGCTTCAACAATAAATATCAGGGGTACTTCATCAATAAGAGGTAATAACGATCCATTATATGTTGTGGATGGTGTTCCTTTAGACAATGGAGGTACATCTGGTTCACAAAGTGGTGTTGAAGGAAGTACTACTCCTAAAAATCCATTGTTATTTTTAAATCCAAATGATATTGAGAGTATCAGTATATTGAAGGATGCCTCCTCAGCTGCCATTTATGGTTCACGTGGTGCAAATGGTGTAATAATTATTACTACAAAAACAGGTAGAAGTAAGAGAGGAGCTTTTACATTTAATAATGTTACCAGTGTTTCCAGAACAGCCGGAAGATATGATTTATTAAAACCTTCAGATTTTTTGGCTGCTGCAAAAAGAGCAAGTCTTGCTTTGGGCACAAGTCCAGATGACGCCGCAGCAGCAAATCTTAATCTCGATAGAGGTGCAAGTACTAATTGGCAGGATGAGATTTTTCAAACAGGAATTTCACAAAACTATAATCTTGGATGGGGCTTTGCAAATAAGGGAACTGCTCTGCGTTTAAGTGGCTCTTATGACGACCAGAAAGGAATCGTTAAAAGCAGTGGTTTAAAAAGACTAACAGGTCGTATGAACTTTTCTCAAAAATTTTGGAATGAGAAATTAAAGTTTGATCTAACGTTCACTGCATCTAATGTTAAGAATCAATATGCTCCCAACACCAATAATGCCGGATATTTGGGTAGCTTAATAGGTGCTGCACTTTCATACAATCCTACCAATCCAGTATATGATAAAGATGGTTATTTCTTTGATACCAAAGATGGTAGTAGAAACCCTTCTCAAATGATAGCTTATTTTAATGATAACGATAATATCAATCGTTACTTAACCAATGCAAGTTTGAGTTACACAGTTGTAAAAGGACTTATATATAAAGCAACTGTGGGATACGATAACTCAACAAGTTTGAGAAAGTCTTTTGCTGATCCACGGTTAAGTACCGCCGTTGCAGGTGGAACAACTAATGTGTTTGGTTATGATTATGGAAATAGCATATTTGGAAATGGCAGGGCGGTTTATCAAGATCTAAAAATTAAATCTTTGCTTGTAGAACATACAGTTACCTATAACAAATTATTTAATAACGAACATGATATCAATATTATAGGTGGTTATTCTTATCAAAAAACTGAGGCGGAAGGCGCTGGAAGAGTTGGCTGGGGGTTAAATACCCCAGTTGCATTACCAACTGATCAATTTGTAAAGGATATTAATAATTTTAAAAATCAAAAAGCTGCATACGTTCCTTTCTATTCACAATATTTATTACAGTCTTATTTCGGCAGGATAAACTACACTATAAAAGATAAATATCTTTTTACTGCTACGGTAAGGGTAGACGGTTCTTCAAAATTTGGTACTAATAATAAATACGCAACTTTCCCTGCATTTGCAGCAAAATGGAAACTGGTAAAAGAAGCGTTTGCTAAAAAATCTTTAGCCAAGGTTTTCAGTGATTTTAGTATCAGGGCCAACTATGGTATTTTAGGTAGCCAGGATGGATTGGGTTCATACGATGCTATTGATTTAAGAACAAAATATGTGAGGAATGCAGCTGGAGAAATTGGAGAAAGATTCGAGCACCAAGGTAATAAAAATTTAAAATGGGAGACTGCCACCACCACTGGTATCGGTCTTGATTATTCAATTCTTAGTAATCGACTGTCTGGTACAATTGACTATTTTTATACTAAAAGAAAAGATCTTCTTTTTTTCGGGCCAGTACCGGGTGGATTTAGTGCAACCAGTAACTACTTTTCAAATTTGCCTGGGTACGTAATTAATAAAGGGTTTGAATTTAGTATAAACTGGCAAACTATTAAAAAGAGGAATTTTAGTTGGGATATAAGTTATAACATGACTTTTTTACATAACGAGTTAAGGGATTTTACTACTGCGGTTAATACAGGCGGTGTTAGTGGCCAGGGTTTATCTGGTGCATACGCACAAACGTTTGCAAATGGGTATTCACTATTCACTTGGAAAATGCCTGTCTATCAAGGGCTTGATGGTAATGGTAATGCAAGATATACAAATGGTGCAAAGGATCAATTATTAGGAAGTGCACTGCCGACTTTTACTGCGGGGTTAACCAATAACTTTACATTGGGCAAGTGGAGCGCAAGTATATTTTTGAATTCCTCAAAAGGTTTCTATGTTTACAACAATACGGCTAATGCATTGTTCTTACAGGGTGCTGTATTAGGTGGTAAAAATGTAACTTATAACGTTGCAAATAGCAATGAGAATCCAATCAATCCAGGAAGTGTTTCTTCCAGGTTTCTGGAAAAAGGTGATTTCCTTAGATTGTCTAATGCAAGTTTAAGTTATCAGTTTGAAGTAAAAAATAAGTTTATAAAAACATTGTCAGTGTCTGCATCTGGTCAAAACCTATTTTTAATTACTAATTATTCTGGATTAGATCCGGAAGTGAATGTAGATAAAAATATCAATGGCGTACCTTCACGTGGGTTTGATTATGCTGGGTATCCAAAAGCAAGAACTGTATCTGTTGGAGTAAATGTTGGATTTTAAATAAACGCAAATAAATAATTTTATGAAAAAAATAATTAAAAATCACTACTTACACCTTGCAACTTTTATAGTTTTGCTTTCGGTTGTATCTTGTACAAAATTAGATACCGTATTAAAAGATCCTCTATCTCTATCACCAATAACTGCCGGTGGTGCACCAACTCCTTCAACACTTAATGAGGTGTATGGCCAATTAAACCAGCTGGTAGGCCAAGGCAACTGGTTTGCCATGAGTGAACACTCAACTGACGAAATTCTTGGTCCAACAAGGGGTACGGATTGGGACGATTTTGGAACATGGCGTAAATTGCACCTTCATACCTGGGATGGTTCGCACAACCAGATCAATGATACATGGAATGGTATTAATGGTGCTTTGTTTCAAACTACTTTACTTGCTGAAACATCTAGTGGACAACCACAAGCTGAAGCTAAGTTCCTCCGTGCTTATTTCTCTTACATTTCTTGCGACTTGTGGGGGCAGGTACAACACAGGCCTGCAACAGCTGAGATTGCAGCGCTACCGGATGTTTATACTCGTGCCGAAGCTATTGATTTTATTATAAGTGAACTGGAAGCAGTTATTCCTATTTTGCCTGCTTACACACATGCCAATAGAAATATGGCAAATAAAGAAGCCGCTCAATTCCTGTTGGCTAAATGCTACTTAAATAAGGCAGTGTTTAAACAAGATATAGCAAAACCTGCAGGCCCGTATGTGTTTGCAGCTGCTGATATGCAAAAGGTAATTACATTAACCAATGCTATTGCAGCTAATGCAGCTTTGAAAGTTGCAACAAACTACTGGGATAATTTTACCTGGGATAATGGAGTTAAATCATCAGAAAATATTTTTGTTCGTCAGAATGAACAAGGAATAAATGTTGTTTGGGCTAGCTGTATGGGTAATCACTACAATATGCCTCCAGATGGCTGGAATGGATTTGCAACACTTGCTGATTTTTATAATAGTTTTGAAGCAAAAGATGCTCGTAGAAATGATACCATTCCAGGTTTTACTGCAGCTACAGGTCGTGTAGCAGGTTTTTTAGTTGGTCAACAACGTGGTCCGGAGGGAAAACGTATCGGAAATCCAGTTGTTGATTTAAAAGATAGAAGTGGAAATAAATTGATATTTACTCCGGATGTAAGTATTTTCTTTTCTACCGAATCAAAAGGTATCAGAACCAATAAATATCCTCTAGATCCAGGCCAGATGAATAGTGGTGGCTGGGGTAGTAAAAACGAGTTTGTTTTCTTCCGTTTATCAGATGCATTGTTGATGAAAGCGGAAGCCATTTTAAGAGGTGGTACTGATGCTGAAACACCCATAGGAATCGTAAATAAAATACGTAGTAACAGAAAGGCAACAGCAGTTGATAAAGTTGATTTGACATCTTTGTTAAAAGAGCGTGGTTTTGAATTATACCTGGAAGGATGGAGAAGAAATGATATGATTCGTTTTGGTGTTTTTAACGCTCCAGTTGGACAAAGACCTAGTGTTTCTGATGCGTCCAGAGTTGTATTTCCAATACCAAATATTGCTTTGTCTTCAAATCCAAATTTGAAACAGAATTTTGGATATTAATAAATCTTAGTTGAATATATTTAACTCAAAGGCCATTATTTAATGGCCTTTGTTTATTCTTATCATGTATATGTCAAGGTTTAGCACAGTTATATTTCTTTTCTTGTTTTTTTCCTGCACCCAGCCTTCGAAAAAAACCCTGTTTACGTTAGTTGAAAACAGTAAAATTAATTTTCAGAATACATTAACTGAGAATAAGGATTTCAATGTTTTTAAATACAGAAATTTTTACAATGGGGGTGGGGTTGCTGTTGGAGACCTGAATAATGATGGCTTGCCAGACGTTTTTTTTACGGCAAATCAAGGTTCTAATAAACTCTATTTAAATAAGGGAAATTTTTTGTTTGAAGATATATCTGTTAAAGCAGGGTTTACAAACAAAAAGCAATGGAGTACCGGAGTTGTTTTAGTTGACTTAAATGCAGATGGCTGGCTTGATATTTATGTTTGTAATGCCGGCAATATGTTTGACTCCGTGTTAAGAAAAAATCAGCTTTTTATAAATAATCATAACCTCAGCTTTACGGAAAGTGCTAAAGAATACGGGTTGGATAATGATGGTTATTCTACCCAGTCATCTTTTTTTGATTATGATCTTGACGGGGATCTTGATTGCTTTATAATTAATAACAGCCCTATTCCCGTTAATACATTGAATTATGCAAACATGCGAGACTTACCTGCTGGTCAATGGCAAGTAGCAGATTTTTTAAAAGGTGGTGGCGATCATTTATACAGAAATGATAACGGCCATTTTACAGAAGTTACCAAAGATGCCGGCTTACATGGAGGACTTATTAGTTTGGGATTAGGTGCAACGGTTGGGGATATAAACGGAGATGGTTACCCCGATGTATATGTATCCAACGATTTTTTTGAAAGAGATTATTTATACATCAATCAAAAAAATGGAAAATTTATTGATGAACTGGAGCAAAGGATTCAGCACACGAGCCTATCTTCCATGGGTGCAGATATGCAGGATATTAACAATGATGGCTACCCTGATATCTTTACAACCGATATGCTGCCTGATGATGATTACCGGTTAAAAGCAAATTCTTCTTTTGAAAATTATGATGTTTTTACGCTCAAGCAAAAGCAGGGATTTTATAACCAGTTTACCCAAAATGCCCTGCAGGTAAATAACGCAAAAGGTAAATTTGTTGAAACCGCTTTTTACAGTGGTGTGGCAGCCAGCGACTGGAGCTGGGGTGCCTTGCTTTTTGATGCAGACAATGATGGCTTAGCCGATATTTATGTTAGTAATGGCATTTATCGGGATGTTACTGACCAGGACTTTATTGATTTTTTTGCCAATGAAGTGGTGCAGCAAATGGTGGTAGATGGTAAAAAGGAAGATGCCAATACGGTTACAGATAAAATGCCCTCCAACCCTATTGCTAATAAAATGTTTAGAAACCTGGGTGAGCTTCGTTTTGAAGATGCCGGTACCGAATGGGGCCTGGCTAAACCATCCTTTTCAAACGGTGCAGTATATGCCGATCTGGATAATGACGGCGATCTGGATTTAGTAGTGAATAATGTAAATGCAAAAGCATTTGTATATAAAAACAACAGCCGTGAATTCAATCAAAATAATTATATCGCTGTATCGCTGCAATACAAATCTCCCAACAATTTTGGTATCGGCAGTACCGTAAGGGTTTACCAGGGTACACAGGTTATTACCCGTGAAGTTATCCCCAGCCGTGGGTTTCAGTCTTCCGTAGATTACAAACAAACTATCGGATTGGGAAAGTTGCAGGCAGATTCAATGACCATTACCTGGCCCGACAGAACCATCACTTCCTTTAAAAAACCTGCCATTAACCAGTTGCACAAAATTAATTATACCGCTGCTGGTGTTAGACAAATGGCACCCACTTTACCATCACAAGCAACAGTATTTAATAAGGTTGAAAACAATTTTGATAAGCATGTTGAAGATGAATACGTTGATTTTTATTTTGAAAGAAATATCCCGTTCATGCTTTCCCGTCAGGGACCAAAGGCTGCAATGGCCGATGTAAACGGGGATGGCCTTGATGATATTTATATAGGTGGTGCCAGGCAACAACCCGGACAATTATACCTGCAAACGGAAACAGGTTTTGTAAAGAAAGAGATACCTGATTTTAAAACCTATTCATTCAATGATGTAACCGTCGCTTTCTTTTTTGATTGCGATAATGACGGCGATCTGGATTTGTTTACCGGAGGTGGAGGCAACTTTGCATCAGAGACTTCCGGTAGTTTCCAAAACCAGCTTTATATCAATGATGGCAAAGGAAACTTTACTTTAAACAGAGGCGCCTTGCCAATAATTAATACCAACTGCGGTGCTGCCATTCCTTTTGATTATAACGGTGATGGTAAGGTGGATTTGTTTATTGGCAGCCGGAGCGTTCCTCAAAACTATGGTGAAGATCCGCACAGTTTTATTTTGCAAAATGATGGAACCGGAAAGTTTACTGATGTTACCAAACTGGTTGCTCCGGCATTTTCTGCCGCCGGGATGATTACATCAGCCGCTTATGCTGATATGAATGGAGATGGAAAAAAAGAATTAATAGTTACAGGCGACTGGATGTATCCGCATGTTTATTTGTTCAATGGAAAAACATTCCAGGAATTAAAAACCGGTTTGGAAAAACTATCAGGTTGGTGGCAGTCAATGGCTGTTACTGATGTTGATTTGGATGGCGATCAGGATATCATATTGGGCAATATGGGGCAGAATTTTTATTTAAAACCAGATAGTTTCAACCCGGTTAAAATGTTTATCAAAGACTTCGATTTGAACGGGACTACTGACAAAATTTTAACTAAAACAATTGCCGGAAAAGATGTGCCTGTTTTCACTAAAAGAGAAATTACAGATCAGATGCCTTCACTAAAAAAACTCAATTTACAGCACCATGATTATGCCAGAAAAACAGTGCAGGAAATTTTGGGTAAAGATATTGCCGAAGCAAAAATTAAGCAGGTAAATTATGCCGCATCCTGCATAGCTTACAATGATGGCAAAGGGCATTTCACCATCAGGGAACTTCCTGTGGCAATACAGCTTTCATCTGTAAATGCCATAAAGATGATGGATATAAATGCGGATGGTTACCCGGATATTATTGCCGGTGGAAATTTCTTCGATTTGTTGCCTCAGTTCTGCAGGGTGGATGGCAGCCAGGGCCATGTTTTAATTAATGATAAAAAGGGGAACTTCCATGAAATGCCCGTCACCCAAACAGGAATAGAATTGAAGGGACAGACAAGAGATATCCTTTCTTTTAAATACAAAAAAGAAGACTGTATTTTATTTTTACAAAACAACGATTTCCCGGTGATGTATAAAATAAAATTGAGGTAAAAACAGGTATTTTAAAAGGGGGAGCAGCAATTGGTTCGGGTGGTATCAGGCATCATAAAATATTCAATACGGCACATGTATTTCCATAAACAAAACAAGGGCAATATCAATTATATTAAGCATCATCTTTTTGTTTGCTGTTTGAGCCTGTTTTTTTTTTCCTGTACTGATAAAAATAAAATAACGGCTCCGTTTTTTACTACACTTGAAAGCAATGCAACCGGCATTCAGTTTAGCAATAAACTTACACCAACGCCGCAGTTCAACCTGTTTTCTTACATGTATTATTACAATGGTGCAGGGGTGGGCGCAGCAGATTTTAATAACGATGGATTGATTGATCTTTTCTTTTCGGCCAACCAGCAGGATAATAAATTATACCTGAACAAAGGCTCCATAAAATTTGAAGATGTAACTGCTGCAGCCCACATTCCACAGGATGGCGGATGGAGTACTGGTGTATCTGTGGTGGATATTAATAACGATGGTCTCATTGATATTTATATTTGCAAAGTGGGGCATTACAAAACGTTGAACAGCAAAAATCAATTGCTTATTTGTAAAGGGATTGATAAAAACGGCATTCCTTTTTATCAGGATGAAGCCAACAAATATGGATTGGATTTTACCGGCTTTAGCACACAGGCTACTTTTTTTGATTACGATGGCGATGGCGACCTGGATATGTTTTTACTGAACCACTCGGTAAATCATGATGGCAATTATGCACCAAGGGAAAATTTTTTAAACACATTTGATTCCCTCGCCGGTCAAAAATTATACAGAAATGATATCACTAAAAATGCAGCCGGAATAAAAAAAATACACTTCACCGATGTTACCAAACAATCCGGAATTAATGGGAGCAAAATAGGCTATGGCCTTGGTGTGGCAGTTGCTGATATTAATTTAGATGGCTGGCCGGATTTTTATGTAGGCAACGATTTTCATGAAAATGATTATCTGTACATCAACCAAAAAAATGGAACTTTTGCCGAAGAAAACAATAAACGGCTGATGCATACCAGTCAGTTTAGTATGGGTGTAGATGTGGCCGATATAAACAATGATGCATATCCTGATATTATCTCAATGGATATGCTGCCATATGATCCCTATATGTTACGCCGGTCTCTTGCAGAAGATGATTATAATATCTATCAGCAAAAAATTGCCTTTGGATATAATTATCAATATTCAAGAAATAATTTACAGTTAAACAGGCGCAATGGCATGTTTAGCGAAACCGGCCAGTACTCCGGTGTGTATGCAACCGACTGGAGCTGGGCTGCGCTTTGGATGGATTTTGATAACGATGGAAGCAAGGATCTTTTTGTATCCAATGGTATCCCCAAGCGGATGAATGATATTGACTACATCAGCTTTGTATCCAATGATGAACTGCAGCAAAAGCTGCGGAGCAACAGCATGGAAGAAAAAGACATGGCGTTGGTAAATAAGTTTCCCGAAATAAAAATCCCCAACCAGTTTTTCAGAAACAAAGGCGATGTTTCTTTTCAGGATATTACAGACAGCGTCATCAACAACAAACCCACTTTTAGTAACGGGGCTGTTTATGCAGATCTGGATAACGATGGCGATCTGGATATTGTAGTCAACAATATTGATGACCCGGTATTAATTTATGCAAATACGGCCAATGATCTGCATAGCAAACCATCTGCAACCATTCGGCTTAAAGGATCTGAAAATAATATAAATGCTATTGGAGCAAAAGTGGTATTGTTTGCAAATGCCGGCGTACGCACGTATGAAAATAATCCGGTACATGGCTTTCAATCAAGTATGCTGCTTCCTGTTAATATTGGGTTATATAATACCAGCATTGATTCTGCTTTTTTAATATGGCCTGATAACAGTTACCAGCCAATCACAATAAAAGAAAATCAACAATTATCATTTTCTTATGTGGCCAGACTTCCCAAATTTGATTATAACCGGTTAACAGGATTTTATAAAAGTCAAACGCCGGGCGTAGAAGATATTACTGCGATAACAGGCTTAAAATATAAACACACAGAAAACCCGTTTAATGAATTTGACAGGGAGCAACTGCTGCCACACATGCTTTCAACCGAAGGGCCGGCACTTGCTGTTGCAGACATTAATCATGATGGACTAGAAGATGTTTTTATAGGTGCATCAAAAACTTTTCACAATGCTGTATTTCTGCAAACTCCCAATGGGAAATTTGTTGAGAAAATTCAGCCAGAAATGTTGAAAGACAGTATGTGGGAAAATGTAGCTGCCGTTTGGGTTGATGTGAATAATGACAGCCATCTTGATTTGGTAATTGCTAGTGGGGGAAATGAATATTACGGAAAAGATAAACACCAGCAGCCTTTGTTGTATCTAAATGACGGTAACGGAAATTTAACAAGAAAAATGGATGCATTTGCTGATATTTTTTCAACTCAAAGCATTGTAATTCCATATGATTTTAATGGAGATGGTGCAATTGATTTATTTATCGGCGGCAGAACAGTGCCTTGGAATTATGGTACTATACCACATAGTTACCTGCTGCAAAATAATGGCAAAGGAAAGTTTACAGATGTAACTGCTGTTTATTCAAAACAATTATTGCTGGCAGGTATGGTAACCAATGCACAATGGTATGATATTGATAAGGACGGGGATAAAGATTTATTACTCTGTTATGATTGGGGTGGTATTGATGCATTTATCAATAACAAAAAAAGCTTTACTAGAAAAATAATAACTGATAAAAAGGGCTGGTGGAATTTTGTTTTGCCCTGTGATATAGATAATGATGGAGATGTAGATTTAATTGCAGGAAACCTTGGCTTAAATTCTAAACTGAAAGCTTCTGATAAAGAGCCCGTTTCTTTACTCTATAACGATTTTGATGGCAATGGCAAGAAAGAGCAGGTACTCACTTATTTTTTAGAAGGCCAGGAAATCCCTTTTGCAACCAAACAGGAAATAGAAAAACAAATGCCGTTTTTGAAAAAGAAATTTTTGTATGCTGCAGACTTTGCCAAAGCTTCTATCCCTGGCCTTTTTGGTGAGGATAAACTTAAACAGGCTGTCAGGTATTCTGCAGATTATTTTTCAAATGCAGTACTGATTAATAAGGGCAATCTTCAATTTGAAACCAGGGCATTACCTTTTGAAGCACAGTTAAGCTGTTATAAAGACGCTGTAATAATTAATGCGAATAATGATAGTCTGCCAGATTTTTTACTGATGGGGAATTATTATGAAAACAATGTAGAGATTGGAAGGAATGATGCTGATTTCGGATCCATCTTAATCAATAAAGGTAATGGCAATTTTAGCTATAGCTCATTAAATGGGATTGCTGTAAAAGGCCAGATAAGACGAATTAAACCATTGAAAATCGGCAATCTGCAAGCTTTTGTATTAGCAAGAAATAATGATAGCCTGATGATAATAAAATTCAAATAACCCAAATAACCATTTCTTAATTAAAAACCGGGTAATACAATTTAGTGACCCATTTTGCTGTATCAGGTTCAAGTAAACGATTGGTTATTAATTTTTGAAATGGGATTGCGGGAGTCGTTTTTTTATAATCACTGATATAGTTTTTTAATTCCTTTTCACCTTCAATAATAGTATAGTTACCACCTTTAACTTCTGCTACTAACATATTACCCATTACCATTTTTTTTATCTTAAATTTTTCATTTGCAGCCACTTCCTGTTTTGTTTGAATTGCTACCATTGCATCAAAGTTTACAGAATCATCCGTATGTATATTAAGTATGGGGCTGTCATTTTCTTCCCCTGCCTTTTCTCTTATATAATCCTTTATTGATTTCACTATTTCATAGATTTCCAGGGAAGCAGGATAGTGGTTAAAAGATACTTTTAATGAAATGTAGGTTGCATCTGTAACTTTTTGTTTCACTATTTTAAACCCATAAATATTTTCTTCTTTATCAAAATATTTTTTTATTTCGGCCAGTAATTTATCAACATTATTTTTAATTTTTTTGAAGTGCTGGTATTGGGTTATTTTTTTAATTGGGTTATTTGAAAAATTAATTGAAGAAACCCATTGAAACTTTATGGAATCAGCACCGGTAGTAATAATTTGCAAGGATCCTTTTGTGGAGTCATCCTCATTATAAATAGCAGCTTCAAAACCGTTTACAAGTTTTTTGCCAATCCGGTAATAGCAGTCATTATATTTATATAAGTGCTCGCCGGTTTTTTGACCTGGCCACCAGTATTGCCATTTGCTGTTATTCTGCAATATTCTTGAAACAGCATCAGATGTACAGTTTGCAGTTATTTCACCAGAAAGAGTGGGGGATGGTGGAATAAATAGATAGATACCAGCAATAAATGCAATAAAAAGCATACACACTATCAAGATCATTTTTTTCATATCACAGTAAATTTTGTAAAGGCGGGGATTAATTTTAAAAGCTTTAATTAGATACAACACAAGATTATTCTGCAATAATAAACCTTTTCTAAAACCAAGTTTTAATATTATACTATACTTAAAGTTTAGCAGTTGTTAATTAAAAATATCAATATACAGGTTACCTACCTGCTGCCCTTGTTTTTTTCCTTCTTCAATTGCTGAGCGGCAATGAATACCTCCATATAAACGGCTAATGCCTGCTTCATCAGCAGCCTGTTTAATTGAAAGGAACGAACGTTGAAGGCCCAGGTATTCCAGTTCTGTTGTGTCGTGAAAGGAAATGTTTTCACCAAATAATTGAGTGAGTACAGTGGCGGCAGCTGCAGTGATAACACTATGCCCGCTGGTATATTCAGGAAAGGGGGGCGTTTGTAAAAATGAAGTCCAGTTGGCTTCAATATACTCCCTAATTACAGTAATCGGTCGAACCATGCGGCTGCGGTACTTTTCATCCCAGCAGGAAATAAACCCATCAAATATGGCGCTGGAAGTAAGTGCATATACCCTGGCTGTTTTAATTTCATCTGCCTTTGCCTGTTTGCACAAAATAGAAATGATCCCCATCCAGTGTCCACCGGGGGTAGTCTTTTTTGTTGCAAACATAAAATGCCCTTTGTGTTCTGTTACAAAAGGGTTGTCATCCCAATAATGTGCTATAGTATCCTGCGACGCAGAAATTTGTTTGCTTACGGTATAAACTTCCATCAATTCCTTATAATAGTTACTGGTTTTATTTAGATCATACACAGGTGGTGGGGCAGGTTTAAATTGGGCGGCAGAAGCAAGCAGCAAAGGTTTAATGAGTTTCCAGTAGGGCTCTACTGCATCGGAATAATCGGGTGGCGTTTGTTCCCATTTACCGGCATCTTTAAACACACTGTATTTAGGCATGCCCCGTGTTTTTTTGTAATTATCATCGGCAGCTCTTTTTAAAATTATACCGGCGATTGTGTCACCAAATGCAAGAGAGTTTTTATAAACATCGCCATCAATGGCATTTTCAAATGTTTTTAAAATAGTACTTTCTGTTACCGAAAAACTATCTTTTGAAAAAGTTAGCGCCCTGGCAACTTTAAAAAAAGATTTTACAGCAGCCAGCGTATAATCGTACTGTTTATTTTTTTCGGGCAAAGGCATTGGCTCAAAGCCTTTTAATTGTGTGGTAATGGAAGTACTGTTGCTATTTTTAAAACGAAGTGCTTCATAATAAGCCAGGTTACTGTAAGCATAAATCCTCCCGGCTACTGGTGGGGTAAAAATATCGTATACGATAACATCTGTAAGACGATGAACGCATTGGTGTTGCACGTGGCTTACATCGATAGATAAAGATTGTTTTTTTTGTTTACAGGAAAAAAATAAAGAAGGTAACAAAACAACTGCAAGAAAATATACAACTGAATTTTTCATATTCCAACGCTTAATTATTGATGACTCTTTTTTGATTTTTGTTATTATAAATTTCTATTGAAACGATAGAAGGATTTAGCTGCATAAACCTGCTGGATTGTGACAGGAAGGATGAGCCATAGCTAAATTCCTCTTTTCTTATTTGTCCTTTTTTCAAATGAACCAAAGCAAAATTATCTCCTGGAAAAAGACGGATAATTTTTCCCTCCTGTATTTTGGGTTGAAACAATTTTAAATGACCAGCATTTTGTGCCGCAGCCAGGGTTAATTTATTATTACTCACTAATTGAACCAGGGATTTTCCATTGCCGGGTATGTATAAGCCGCTTTGCAAAATGGATAAGGCTGAAAAATTTCCTTTGCCATCGCCTTGCAGCATTAAACCATTTAAAGCATCATAGCGGCCAAGTGGAGGAGCCATTGAAAATTCATTTCCATTTAATGCAATATCCATATTCCCATCTCCATTAAAATCTCCAACTGTAATGCCATACACCGGCGCCCACTGTGCCTGTGCCGGTAACGGATGAAATTCAAACTGCATGTTGCCTTTGTTTTCTATCCAGCAGGAATTGAAATTATTTGCAGACAGTTGCAACGTATTTTGTAATTCCGCTTCAGTAAAAATAATCTTCATATCAGCTTTGGCATAAGAAGAATAATTAGGAAAACGTTCTTTCATAAACGTCATCTCTCTAATAAATTCATCCCTGCCTGCCATGGGAAATTCTTTCTTTTCGTTGTTTGCAACCGATGGAAGCCAGCTACTGAAAACTGCATCAAAACTTCCATTGTTATCAAAATCTTTTGCATACACTTTTACCGGAAATGGGGTAGAAGGTTTTAAAAATCCATTGATGCCGTAGTTGCCAACTATGTAATCCATATCGCCATCGTTGTCCATATCGGCGGCGGTAATACTGTTCCACCAACCTGTTTCAATTGACAGGTTGTTTTTAATTGGGGTAAATTTTCCTTTCTCATTTTTTAAAATTGTAATGGGCATCCACTCGCCTGCAATGATTAAATCAGGCATTCCGTCATTGTCTGCATCACTCCAGGCGGCATCGCATACCAACCCAATATTTTGTAAAGCCGGGGCAACTTCTTTGGTAACGTTTGTAAATTTTATTTCCCCATTTTTACTATCATTGCGATAAATGAAACTGCTTACAGCCCTGGGATAGCTGCCGGGGAATACCCTTCCACCAACAAATAAATCGAGGTCGCCGTCATTATCATAATCGGCAGCCTTTACACAACTTTTGGTGGTATAGTTGGGAACAATTGCATTAAAATCTTCATGAAAATTTCCTTTGCCATCATTCACATAAAAATGATCTGTGTAGGCTTTTGAGCCGGGTTCATTTTCGGCACCGCCAGATGCAATATATATATCCAAATCAGCATCTCCATCTGCATCAAACAGGCAGATGCCGCCATCGTCCTGGTATTTTAATTTTGTTGTGTCAATAAAATTTCTTTTAATAAAAGAGCCATCCGGATTTTGCAGAAATAAACTGGCATATTCTGGCGAGCCACCTCCAACCACCAGGTCATCCAGCCCATCTCCATTTAAATCTCCCACGGCTAAAGAAGGGCCAAATTGGGATAATTTATGGGGGATCAGTTTTTGTATATTGAAATCAATAAAGTCTGCTTCTGAAGAAATAAAATTGATGCCCGATCTTTTGGTAATATCTGTAAACAGGTTATTGATGGCAAAATGTGGTGCGTCATAATTTTCTTTTGTAACTGCGTTTGCCATGCTAATATTGATTGTTTGATTGGTAGGTATTTTTTGCAGCACCTGTTTTTTTGCATTGGGCCAAACGACTGTAATGGAATCAATAATTGATGTAGCGCCAACACCAAAATGTGCTACATTTTCCACACTGGACATGTAGCCCCGGTATGGGGTGTTTTCGTATACCTGTTGTTTGCCCTGATAAAATAAATGTATGGTTGCACCCAGCCCATTCCTGTTTAATGAATCGCCATTTAGTTGAATGCGGAGATAATTATTTTCTTTGGATTTATTTTCATTGAGCGTATTTTCCATCAGGGTAGCTTCCATGTTGGTATTGTTAACAATCACATCAATATCTCCATCCCTGTCAAAATCTGCATACGCCATCCCGGCAGAAAAAGTAGGAGTTTCCCAGCCCCAATCATTTGTTTTATCTGTAAAAGTTATATCGCCGTTGTTGTGAAAAATATTATTGCTGATTTTTACGGAAGGCAATTGGTTAAGCATTTCTGCAGATGCGGTACTGGCCATTGCCTGGTTTCTGTATGCTATAAAATCCTGGTCCGACATGTCTTTTGGTAAACCATTGGAGATCATCAAATCCCTGTATCCATCATTATCTGCATCTACTGCCAGAGGAGCCCAACTCCAGTCTGTATGGGCAATTCCTGAATAATAAGCCACTTCACTAAACACAGGCGACCCAATAGAATCGTTCTCCAATACCCTTGGCCCCTGGTTCAACTGCAACACATTGCGGACGTATTGATGCATGTATCCAAATTGGTTGGAGTTTTGAAAAGTTTGGTAATTGATATTATTGTTCATCATCTTCAGGCGGTAATTATCAGCTGGCGCCATATCCAGTTCAACGATGTCTGCAAGCCCATCATTATTGATATCTGCAATATCATTTCCCATTGCATTTTTACTGGTGTGTTTAAAATATTCACTACAGCGGTCAGTAAATGTGCCATCATGATTGTTGATGTATAAATGATTGTTGGAGAGGTAATCATTGCTTACGTAAATATCTTTCCAGCCATCCCTATTGATGTCTGCAATGTTTACGCCCAGTCCGTATCCTTCAATGAGTATACCAGCCTGCTTTGAAACATCGGTAAATACAGGGTGTTTCATACTGTCATTCCATTCATTGCGAAGTAGTTTATCGGTGTTAGGCCAGCTTCCGTCTATGTGTATTGGGCGGAACTCATTGGGATAAGTACCATCCAATTCGTTTACCAATAAGTAGACATCCAGGTCTCCATCATTATCGTAATCAAAAAATGTTGCCATCTGTGTACTGGAGTTATCTGCCAATCCATATACTTCTGCTTCTTCCTTAAAAGTAAGGATACCTGTTTTTTTATTAATTCCCTGATTGATGTAAAGCAAGTTTTTTCTATCGCTTACAGGAAGCAAAACCGCAGCGCTTACATAAATGTCCATCAGCCCGTCATTATTAATATCTATCACACTTGCTCCTTTGCACCATTTGCCGTTTCCACCTACCCCCGCTGCATCTGTCACATCTTGAAACTGCATATTGCCTTTGTTGATGTATAATTTATTGGATACCATATTGCCGGTGAAATAAATATCCGGCAAACTGTCGTTATTAAAATCGCCAATACCAACGCCGCCACCGTTATAAATATATTCATAGTGCAATACATTTAATTCGTTGTCTTCTTTTATTTGGTTATTGAAATGAATACCACTTTTGTCTCCTTTTATTTCACGAAACAATGGTTGTTTATTTTTACAAGATGAAAGAAAGAAGGTGATTATTAAAAGCAGGAAGAAATATTTCATAATAACTTTTGTGTGTCGTAATTGGGAAAGATAATTATTAAACTGGAAATACAATAAAATCAGGCGGTTTGAAAATAAAAATTGTAAATTAGCCATCCACAAAAGTTTATGGGTCGTATGAAAAAGAAACTATTTTTTTTAAGTATTTTATTGCTTGTTTTTTTCACTTTTAATGTAACAGGTCAAATTGCAGATCCCTGGAAGATTACTGCCACTAAAATTGACCCGTCCCATTATTACGGCATTACCGTTGCCAACGGACAAATTGGGATTGTAAGTAGTGCCGAAGCATTTAAAGTAAAAGACGTGGTATTGGCCGGAGCGTATGATTTATACGGCCGAGGCAG
>JAYTTM010000758.1:0-1272 GCA_043745055.1 Chitinophagaceae bacterium
GTTTATTGCCGGGTTGCAAATCCTGCCAATTATGTAATCCTGTAAATCCTGATCAAGACAATGTAATGCGCAACGATTGCAGCTACCGAACCGTAGCCATGTATAATTCTTTGCCAGATAGCCAATGCTACAATTCCACAAATTCTGATCGCAACCATTATCTTGCAAAAGCAGATGGCTCAGTTACTAAATACTTAATTTGAAAGTGTATACAGGCATAATATACCTTCTGCGGCAGGCACCTTAAAAAATGGTGCCATTGCAGGGCAAACAGACAAAGAGCCGGGCTTAATTGAAAAGTAATTCCAAAAAAAAGAAAAGAATAAAACAATTACTTTTGGCCATTTACTGTTTTGATTTAATAATTAATTTAGCCGGGAACTTATTTACTGAAATCTTAACCAAAACTATCTAAAACCTGCAGCTTGAATAAACTTATTGCACTCATTAAAAAAGACAGGCTGTTACAATGGATCCTTTTAGCAGGATTGGTAATTCAACTATTTACAGCCATTACAGCCCATGGGTTTTTTCACCCGGATCAGCATTTTCAAATTATAGAATTTTCCTCTTTACAGTTACACAAAGAAAGTTACGCTCCAAAAATTTGGGAGTACACAAGCCAGATACGGCCATCGTTACAGGTTTACATGTTTAGTGGTTATCAGTTGCTGTGCAGTGCCATTGGTATTACCGATCCTTTTAATCAGCTAACCGTACTAAGAATTTTGCAGGCACTCATTTTTCTGCTTGCGTTTAACTGTATGGCCATTGGGTATTTTGGCAAGGGAGAAAAAACCGTGCTATATATCGTGTTGATACTGCTGAATTTTTCCTGGTTTTTACCGTATAGCAGAACCATGTTTAGCTCAGAAATTACCGCCAGCCTGTTGTTTTTTACCAGTTTCTTTTATTTTCATCGCAAGGCTATCAATGGAACGGTGAATATAAAATACCTGCTGCTTACCGGGTTGCTGTTTGCCCTCAGTTTCTTTTTAAGGTTTCAACTGGCGTTTGCTATAGCAGGATTTGGTTGCTGGTTACTGATTGAAAAAAAATACCAATGGATTGTTTATATAGCCATCGGTTTTATAGCGGGCGTGCTAATTAATATGGCACTTGATTATGGCTTTTACCATCAGTTGGTTTTTACGCCGTACCTGTATTTTAAAGTAAATATCCTGGAGGGTAAGGCAGCCTCATTTGGGGAGCAGGGTTTTACCTATTATCCTACTGCCCTGCTGCTGTTTTTAACCGTGCCACCATTGAGTG
>JAYTTM010000759.1:0-1270 GCA_043745055.1 Chitinophagaceae bacterium
GAAAAAGAAGCAGCTGCACAAAATCCTACTACCTATACCGTTGCTACTTTTAAAACTAGCCGGCTTATCAATGGCCATACTGTCGAAAATCCGGGAAAAAAGGTAATGGATGTAAAAATTTCTCACCGATTTGGTACGCTTAATAACGGACCTTACCAGCTGTTTGGGTTAGACAATGCAACCATGCGTATGGGTGTTGATTTCGGAATTACCAATAACCTGATGGTGGGCATTGGCCGTAGTACCTACCAAAAAACTTTTGACGCATTTTTTAAGGTAAAAATATTACGCCAGTCAACCGGCAAAAAAAAGATGCCACTCTCTATCAGCTATGTGCCTACCCTGGCACTAAGAACGCTCCATTGGGGAGATTCAAGCCAAAAATATCAATTCAGTTCCCGTATATCCTATACACATCAGCTTATTATCGCTAGAAAATTTTCAGATGCCCTTTCGTTACAATTAATGCCCACTTTCATTCATCGCAATCTTTCTCCGTTAATTGCTGAACCAAACGATTTGCTGGCAATTGGCATTGGCGGAAGACAAAAACTTACCAAACGAACCAGTTTTAATGTTGAGTATTATTATATGCTCCCCGGCTATAAAATTAAAGGCTCCACCAATTCCTTATCGCTTGGCTTTGATATTGAAACCGGCGGCCACGTTTTTCAGTTTCATTTTACCAACACAAGAGCCATGACAGAAAAGAGTTTTATCAGCGAAACAACCGGCAAATGGGAAAAAGGGGATATTCTTTTCGGCTTCAATATTTCAAGAGTTTTTAATATCGGTAAAAAAAAATCATAGAATAAAAAGTTTTTTAGTTCGCTTTATAGTGCAGCAGTATGGTATTGCTGCATTTTGCGTTTCAACAATGTTGCTGTATTTTTGCAACTGTTTACAGGCAGATTTGTTTATTGTTCAGCCTGTACACTTTTTACAACTGAACTAATAAACGAAGCCACTCTGCATTTTTTCTCCAGATTAGTTGTCGTTTACGAATTCATTTTTTGTCTGCCTTTTTTTGGGACAAACATTTTATCATTGGTCATCATCGTTGTGTCACTCCCTTGTACGGCATACCAACAAGCAGCCCACAACACGATAAACAGCAACAATTGAAGAACATGAAAAAAACAATTCAAGACGTTTTAAAAGAACGCATCCTCATTATAGACGGAGCCATGGGCACCATGATACAGCAGCATAAATTAGAAGAAGCAGATTACCGGGGCGAAAGATTCAAAGACTGGCACACCGATGTAAA
>JAYTTM010000760.1:0-1269 GCA_043745055.1 Chitinophagaceae bacterium
CAGATATGGGCTTCTATTCTTCTTTGAACATAATGATAGATGGGTCTTATTTTAAGGTCTGTTTTGGCTACTCTAAAGGCTTTTTCTATTTGCCATAAATGACCATAATTTTCTATTACAGCTTCTTTTGATAAGGTTGTATTGGTGATAAACCCTTTTAATCCATCCCATTTTTTATCTGCTGCAATTTTGGTTTTATCTACTACAATTTTTATTTCACCATTCATCTTTAAAAACTTATTGTAGCCCTTGTTGTTGATTTGTGCTTTGGTAAGTTTGCCTGTCTTTACTTGCTTTTCTAATTTTGCAATACCTTTTTCTCTGTTGGCATTATCTTTCTTTGCTCTAGCTAAAGAATAACTGATAATAAGTTGTGTATTGTTGTCTTTTGATAGTGCAGCACTGCCTCCATTTTCTAAGTGTAATGATTGTATTTGTGTAGTAATGGCTTTGCTTTCATTTTTAATTCTTGCTCCTAAAATGTACTGATAACCGTTGTTTTGAAGCGACTCAATGTTCTTGTTGGATAATAAACCTGCATCGGCAACAACTACCAAATTTTGTAACTTATATTTTCGTTTAAATAAATTAAGTATAGGTAGCATCGTATCACCTTCATACTTTTTGCCATTATATATTTCATAAGCCAATGGATAACCTCCAGTGCTGACCAATAAGCCTAAAACAATTTGTGGTTGTTGGTGCTTACCGTCTTTACTAAAACCTGTTTTGCGTAAATCATCTTCTTGCTCTACCTCAAAATATAAAGTAGTTACATCGTAAAAAACGAGTTGAAGGCTATTGTTCAATACCTTCAACGTATGCTGGTAACTAATATCTTGAACAGTTCTTTTTTGTGAGGTATTGAGTTTGTCAAGATACCTGTAAATAGCTGTTTCATTGGTTTCAAAACCCTCGTATCTACGCAAATAATCCACCGTTTTTAACTTGCTTAATGGATAACAAAGCCTTGCCAGTACTAACTTTTTAAACAACGTATCTGTAATAGCAGCAAAGCCAATATCGGTAAATAATTTACCCAACAATAACTCTATACCAACAATTCTTATTTGTTGAATACTGGCTACTAATTGCTCTAATAAAACATCTGTTTGTGTAAAATCTATTTCTATTAAACCGCTATGCTTTTGTATCCAAACCTCTGCATCAGATAAGAGTTGTGTGACTTTTAATTTGTCAGCAGAACTGCCAATGGTTTTAAGCAATTTATACTTGCCACTACTTTTATCAATTATTTGAACACTGATA
>JAYTTM010000761.1:0-4672 GCA_043745055.1 Chitinophagaceae bacterium
GGTGGTAAAGAAAATGATTTATTAATGGGAAAAGTAAATTGCATTTATAAAGACAGGCACGACATTACCTGGGTGGGTACCATGAATGGTGTAAGCAAATTCATTCCCGTTTTAAATAACAACCTGCACCTGTCTTTCCCAAGCAATCTTTCCGTTGCCCCACAACTGGCGCTTAAAAATTTTGTATATCACCAGCCTGCTGATGAATGGCTTATTGCATCCTGGAAGGACAATAAAATTTTTGTAGCAAACAATAAAACAGGAATTATAAAAGAACTTCAAAAACCTGATGTTTATAAACATGATACTTGTTACGCATTTTACTCCCGTAATGCAGATTCTATTTTTATTTTTTCCGCCGGATCGTTACTTATATATAATTTCCGGTTAAATAAATGGGATAAAATTATATTCCCGTTTCCGTATAATAAATCCATTGTTACATGGATGGCTATTGATACCGACGGTAATTACTGGATAGTTAATTTCAAAAAAGAATTATTTATTTATAATCCCCGCAATCGGATTATATGGACACCTTCAAAAGACGATATTGGCGAGGATGCAATTTATTGCCTGGCTACAGATATTCCCAACAATTGTATGTGGATTGGAACAACGGGATATGGTTTAATCAGGTATGATTTTTATTATAAAAGATTTGAAGGTATTGGCGTAAATAATAAAAACAAAACGGCATTACATTCTTCCATAATCAATGAGATAACAGTAGATGGCAAAGGGAATATTTGGGTGGCAACATTTGAAGGCGGCCTTGCAAAATATAAAACGTCCCTTTCTCCGGATAAAGGGTTTACCAACTATGATATAATTTCTGGTTTACCAGATGATAATGTGTACAGTGTAGCAATAGATGAAAAAGGAGGAGCATGGTTTACTACCATTAATGGCATTGGCCACATAAGTGCTGATGGTAAATGGCTGGGTTTATATAACCAGCAAAGCGGACTGCCCTATTCTAAATTCCGGGAAAGAATTGCAGTGCTGCCGGATGGAAAAATTGCTACCGTGGCTGAAAATAATTTTATCTGTTTTAATCCTGCAGCCTTTGTTGCTTCTTATAATTACCCGGTAACCATTGATGAAATTTTGGTGAATGATACGCTTACCGTTGCAAATGATAAATCAGGAAAGCTTACAAAATTCAGTTACACACAAAATGCTTTTACATTTAATTTCTCTGTGCTGGATTTTATTTCCCCCGGTGCTGTGGAGTATTATTATATGCTGGAGGGGGTTGAAAAAGATTGGGTGTTTGCGGGCAAACAACACAGTGTGCGTTATGCAAAACTGTCACCGGGAGAATATACTTTTAAGGTAAAGGCTAAAAGAGAGAATGGAGGATTTTATGAGCAGGAAGGCAGTTTCCATTTTTACATTGTACCAGCTTTTTGGCAGCGGCTTTGGTTTAAAATAATTTTATTTGCTTGCATAGCAGGGCTTATTTTTTGGCTGATAAAAAGAAGGATTCAAACCATCCGTAACCAGGCAGAGCTGAAACGGCAGATAGCAGAAACAGAAATGATGGCGCTGAGGGCGCAGATGAATCCACATTTTATTTTTAACTGTCTCAACAGTATCGACAACCTCATTCAGGTTGATGAAAAAGAAAAAGCAACATTATACCTGGCTAAGTTTGCAAAGCTCATTCGTTCTATTTTAGAAAATTCAAAAAACAATGTAGTGCCCTGCTGGAAAGATTTAGAAACATTGCGGCTTTATCTTGAACTGGAAGAACTGCGTTGTGATAAAAAATTTATATACTCAATTAATATTGCTGATGAAATAATGAATGGTGATTATAAAGTGCCACCGCTGGTGATTCAGCCCTTTGTAGAGAATGCCATCCATCATGGACTGTTAAATAAAATAGAGGATGATAAAAAACTTTTGATTGATGTAACTGTAAAAAACAATCATATTTATTACTGCATTGAAGACAATGGTGTAGGTAGGGCAAAGGCAGCATCTTACAGGCAATTAAACAAGCCGACCCATGAATCAATGGGGATGCAGATTACAACAGACAGAATTAATTTATTCAATCAACATAAAAATGGTTCAGTAATAATTACGGACCTACTTAATAAACAGAATGTGTCGGCAGGAACAAGAGTAGAAGTAGAACTAATTGTTAATTATTAATTGTTAAATATTAATTATGAAAGAGAATATTGTTAAGACTAAGAGTTTTGCATTTGCTGTGAGGATTGTGAAGCTGTATCAGTATTTGGTTACTGGCAAAAATGAATACGTTTTGTCTAAACAACTGTTGCGAAGCGGCACATCGGTTGGTGCTATCATTCGGGAGGTAGAACATTCAGAAAGTAAGCCTGACTTTATTCATAAAATGGCAATTTGCTCAAAAAGAAATTAATGAAACTATTTACTGGATTGAACAGTTAACGGTTACTGATTATTTAAGCAATGAGCAATTTGACAGTATAAATAATGATGGTACTGAATTAATAAAGCTAATTACCAGCATTATTAAAACAACTAAAACCAACATTAATAATTAACAATTAATAATTAACAATTAACTTAATGCTCAGAGCAATCATCATTGACGACGAAGCAAGCAGCCGCAATGCACTTAGGCAGAAACTTGTAAACCATTGCCCTGAAGTAAACGTAATTGCTGAATGCGAAAATGGCGAGCAGGGAATTACAAGCATTGAAACCAACAATCCGGATATTATCTTTCTGGATGTGGAGATGCCCAGGATGAATGGCTTCACTATGCTGCAGCAACTGAATGAACATGATTTTGAAATCATCTTCATCACAGCTTACGACCACTATGCCATCAAAGCAATACGCTTCAGTGCACTGGATTATTTAATGAAACCTGTAGAAATAAATGACCTGAAAACTGCTGTAGAAAAAGCTGATTTAAAAAGAAAAAAACAATCCGGCAACAGGTCGCTGGAAACATTGCTGCACAATCTTGCAAACAATAAAAAAGAACAGCAACGTATAGCCATCCCCAGTATGGAAGGTTTACAGTTTGTAGAAACCGCCGACATTATTTATTTAGAAGCACATAGCAATTATAGCAGCTTTTATTTATTAGGCAATAAAAAAATAACTGTCTCAAAAACATTGAAAGATTTTGAAGAACTGTTGCCCCAAAATATTTTTATCCGTATTCATCACTCTTATATCATTAACATTAACCAAATCGAAAAATATATCAAAGGTGAAGGCGGTCAGGTGTTAATGAAAAACGGTGTACTGCTTGATGTGGCAAGAAGAAAGAAAGAAGAGTTCATGAAAGCCATCAGATTGTAAGACGGCTGGTTTCATTTTTACCTATCTCATTTCCTGATCAACTAAAATGGCTACTATCGGCCACTCAACTATTGCAAGTGGTAATTACATTAATTATTTGTAATTGGATAACAATGTCTTTAATCCAGTTTTAAGTTTAGTTATCCATAATGTTGGAGTCAACCTAAATAAGTACAATGCATACAACTCTATATACCAATTTACAGATAGTTATTCTAAAACCACTAGCCAACGATAATTCTTCCATAATGCTAAAATACACTTGGGGTAAGGGTTCTACCCCCTCTCTTTTGGAGTGTACTATAGGTGCACAAATGTTTCACCGAATAGAACTTGAAAATGCAAAGCTGAATCTAAATTAGCGTACAAGAAAAATGGCCCACTATTCGAATAAGAAAAGAGCGTTGAGTAATCAGTGTTAAGCTCCCCCTCTCCTTCGGCGAGGGCGAGGGGGTGAGGTCTTTCAATGCACAAAAATTCCCGTTCTTTAGCAGAGGGTTTGGATTGCGGTCATACAGGCTTAACCAACTTTTTAGATGAATAGTCACACCAAAATTATCATTTAATCAAAAATCTCCGGTAGGCCCATATAAGCCAGGAACTTTATTTCCGGTGGCTCTTAAATAAACCACCATTTCGCCCCGGTGGTGGTAAAGGTGATTGAATAAAAACGACCTTACCACCTGTATCCTTGGCATAGGAGGAAACATATCATTTCCACCCATCGTCATTCGCCATAATTTCATCATGTCCTCATCTTTTACATTTTCCAAAACAGCTTGCGCCTTCTTAACATTTTCTTCAAATTTGGAAACAATATTGGATGCTTTGGAAATATCACCTTTGTCGTAATGATACCCTCCCATGTCCATATTGTCAAGTGTAAAAGTACCTTCAAACCAGTTGTAGGTTTCTGCAATGTGTGAGGCAAGTTGCCCCGTAGTCCAGGATTTTTCATTGGGTTTATAATCCAATGCGCTGTCGGGAATAGCGTTTAATAATTTACGGGTGTTTTCTGCTTCATGCATAAACTCTCCCAAAAGTGCTTCAACAATCATAGATGTATATTTATTGGTGTGAAAGTAATTTTACAAAAAAGAAATATAATATGCAAGGTTGTTTTTTTCTTCTCTTCAGAATTAAAAGAATTTTAAACGGTAATTAATGGTTGATTTTTTGGCAAGATATGGTTGTCTTTTGGGTTGTAAATAATTGTATGAGCTGCATTTTTTGAAAATTAATCACCTGAAAATTAATAGTCATTTAAAATTGATTTCAAGTCTTCCCCGCTAAACTTTTAACTTTAAAAAAAAAATCTAAATGAGATCAATCTTTTTCTTTCTGCTGTTATCTTCTT
>JAYTTM010000762.1:0-1269 GCA_043745055.1 Chitinophagaceae bacterium
CAATTAAAATTATAATTGTATGAATATTAATAGTATAATTTCTGAAATAGAAAAAGCAGACCCAGAGCTGTATGAAAAATTAGATGGCAGAAGAGCTGCTATGAAAAGTTTTGCACGTTTTTCTGGTAAAGTTGCAGTAGCAGCATTACCATTCGCCTTAGGCACTATGTTTAATAAAGCTTATGGGCAAACCCCCTCAAGCACCGTTATAGATGTTCTTAATTTTGCTTTGACGTTAGAGTACATCGAATCCAATTTTTATATTAAGGGATTGGCAACTTCCGGGCTTGTACCATCAGGTGCAGGTATGAATGCACTAATGACCATTCGTGATCATGAAGCTGCACACGTAAACTTTTTGCGTACTGCTATCACTGCCAGTGGCGGTACTCCTGTAACTTTTACTGCATCTCAGTTTGATTTTACTGCAAAAGGAACGTTTCCGGATGTATTCAGTAATTATGATACTTTCCTTGCCGTGGCCCAGGCGTTTGAAGACACTGGTGTAAGGGCTTACAAAGGACAGGCACCCAATCTTATCAGTAATAATGATGTGCTTACAGCAGCGCTTAACATACATTCTGTTGAGGCAAGACATGCCTCTCATGTAAGGCAAATGCGCAAGGCAAGAGGTGCAGATGTTAAACCATGGATTACAGGCAACATGAATGGTATTGGTGCCGTAGCAAATGGTAACTATGCAGGTGAAGAAACAACTACACAGGCAGGTATTAACATCGTTAACCTTAATGGTTTTGCCATTAGTGCTGATGCTGCTTCCGAGGCTTTTGACGAGCCGCTCACTAAGGATCAGGTAGTAGCTTTGGTAACTCCTTTTTTCGCTTAATCTCTCATAATAAAAGGATGGCTGTTTTAAAACTCAGCCATCCTTTTTTTTTATAATCAACAAAAAGAAAATTATGTTTACTTCTAATTTATTAATGATTTTTCTGGCTATGCCAGGCGGCACTGAATGGATTTTTATTTTATTGGCTGTGGTACTTTTATTTGGAGGCCGAAAAATTCCTGAATTGATGAAAGGCATTGGTAAGGGTGTAAGGGATTTTAACGATGCCAAAAATAATATTAAAAATGACCTCGAAGAAGGTATAAAAGAAAAGGATTTTTCTAATGCCAAGACAGTAATAAAACAACCTGATTTGCAATAATCCTATTTGGCAATTTATACTATTCCAATATCAAAAAGTATCGGAACAGGTAGGTACTTGCTCACTGCGGGTATTTTTACCAAAGCCATCCCACAAAGGC
>JAYTTM010000763.1:0-1268 GCA_043745055.1 Chitinophagaceae bacterium
TATTATAACAACAATACAGGAGAAGGTTATTGCCAGTTTGTAATAAGGCCAAAACTGGAAAAATTTGAAAAGGTTTTTAAAAGTAAGTTAAAGAAATCAACTCACTAAAAACGGGCATCAAATAAAAAACCCTCAACATCTGCCAGTTTAATTTTTTTAAATTGATTATGTTGAGGATTTATTAAATAATTAAATTCCTCTTCAATAATTACTGACGGCACTTTTAAAACAGCGGTACTTCCTTCTTTCAACCATTGGTTTCCCTTTTCCTGGCAATTAGAATAATTTGTAAGACTTTTCCAGTCTTTATACAAACTCGTCTTTTTTATTTCCTGTATTTCTATACTAGCAGGTAATTCTATCAACATTACTTTATAAACCTCACCACTCATTTCCCCACTTCTGTGAACAATGTTTTCCAAACAGGCCAAGGCCCTGCTACCTGCTGTATAAATCATTAAACTCCCTCTTGTGTTCCATCTTGCTGGGTTGCCACTTGCCTGTAAGTTTCTGCACCATTTTTCTGTCGTAATCCTATATACTATCATGGGGCTTAAGCAAGGTCTCCTCTTTCTATTCGGTTTAATTCATCCACAACAAAATTGATACCCGAAACAGTGGTTATAATATTTCGGGGAATTATATTTCCTAACCCAAAGGCTGGCTTATCGAGCCATTTTTTAAAGCTTTCGATAGTACCAAATACTTCCTCGCCTTTGTGAAAAAGTGTAATGGTTTTAATTATGTATTCACTTTGCAACAGACTAAATGTTTTCTTTTCCTTTTGATACCGGGTAACGGTTTTATAAGATAAATCTAACAAGCCGGCTGCAAAATCTTTGTCATATTCTGCTACCTGAATCATATCATTAAATGAAGTAGCATACATAACCTGTGGCTCGCTTACAATATTTTGTTGCTCTCCATCTATATGCGTTTGGTACATTTTATAAACCTTTTTTTGAGCTGGCGAATTTGTAATCATGGTGGTAAAATTTTATACAAGATAGACAAATTTCCGTAAATTAAAATATTTTGTCCAATTTACTTTCTTGTTTTTCTTAACTCCAAAAGGTTTAAAGTATTGGGATAAAATCCAGTTACATTTGTCTGCACCAGGTGGATGACCATGTTGTACCAGAGCGGCACTACTGGTGCTTCAAACAAAACTATTTTATCCATTTGTCTGTAAAGATTATACCTGAGCGTATCGTTGGTTTCAGTAATGGCCTGTTCATAATTTATCAAACACTGCATTTGCAAAACAT
>JAYTTM010000764.1:0-17724 GCA_043745055.1 Chitinophagaceae bacterium
AATTTTACACATGATGGCCGAAACGAGGTTAACAGCTGGCAATGGACTTTTAATGACAACCTCAAAAGCAGCACAAAGGATACAGCTATTCAATACAAAATTTTTGGAACAAAAACAGCATCACTGATTGTTAGCAATGGCGTTTGTACTGACACATCAGCTATTATTACAATCCAACTGGATAATTACCTGGAGGCTGCATTTGAATCAACTGTAGTGGTTTGTCCGGGTGATCCGGCAACGTTTAAAGATAAAAGCATCAATAATATTATTGGGTGGAACTGGATCTTTGGAAATGGCAGTAGCAGTAATTTGAAGATTCCCCCAGCACAGTTTTATCCTTCCGGCAGTACTACAAGAGATTTACCGGTTAGGTTGATTGTTCAAAATAATATTGGATGTTTTGATACTGCCATCAATACCATAAGGGTAGTAGGTAATTGTTACATAGCCGTGCCTAAAGCATTTTCTCCCAACAGTGATGGATTAAATGATTATTTATATCCAACCAATGCCTACAAAGCACGAGATCTGCATTTTGTAATTTACAACCGGGGTGGACAAAAATTATTTGAAACAACGGACTGGACAAATAAATGGGATGGCACTTTTAAAGGAAACCCACAGGATCCTGGTACCTATGTTTGGACATTGATTTATACCAATATTGAAACCGGACAACGTTTTAATTTAAAAGGCTCAACTTTACTGATTCGTTAATTGCGTACCACAAAACAAAAATATGTACTATAATTATTAGGGTATTTTCAAAAAATCAATAGACAATATCTTCCTGCCCCACATTCCTTATTACCAATTCTTTTTTCTCCCCGGCTTCTACCTTGCCGATGATTTGTGCAGCAATCCCAAAACTTTTTGCAACTGTTATCATGGTTGCCGCATCTTCTTTTGCACAGTAAATTTCTAACCGGCAGCCCATATTAAACACTTCGTACATTTCCTTTAAACTGCTGCCGCTACCCTTTTGTATAATTTGAAAAATGGGTGGCACTTCAAATAAATTATCTTTTACAATTTTAAAATTGCCTGGCAGGTATTTTAAACATTTGGTTTGTCCGCCGCCACTGCAATGAATCAGCCCGTGAATTTTATCAAAATGATGTTGTAACAATTGCTTTAAAACGGGTGCATAAGTTCGGGTAGGACTTAAGAGAAGCTGCCCAATGGTTGTCGGTTTTCCATTGTCGGTTGTCAGTGGTCGGTAGTCGGTAGTCAACTTATTTTCCCCGATGTAAACCACTTCATCCGGCAAACCATTATCGTAGCTTTCCTTAAAGTTTTCGGCATAATACTTATTCAACACATCGTGCCTGGCGCTGGTGAGCCCGTTGCTGCCAAGTCCGCTGTTGTACTGGGTTTCATAGGTTGACTGCCCGTAACTTGCCAGGCCAACAATTACATCGCCTGCAGATATTTTATCATTGCTGATGATTTTGTTTTTTAGCCAGCGGCAAGTCATGGTTCCATTTACGGCAACCGTTCTTACCACATCTCCCACATCAGCGGTCTCCCCGCCAAGGTAATGTATATTTACACCAAATGATTTTAGCGTATCAAATAATTCCTGCGTACCATTGATGATGGCACCCAACACTTCGCCAGGAATAAGGTGTTTATTTCGATCAATGGTAGAGTTGAAAACGATGTTATCATAAATACCCACACAAAGTAAATCATCCAGGTTCATCACAATGGCATCCTGGGCAATGCCTTTCCATACACTAATATCTCCGGTTTCTTTCCAGTAGAGGTAGGCCAAAATACTTTTTGTGCCAGCTCCATCTGCATGCATTACGTTTATCCAATTTGGATCTCCTCCTAAATAATCGGGGTAAACTTTGCAGAATGCATGGGGGAACAATCCCTGGTCAAGATTTTTTACTGCTTCGTGTACTTCTTCTTTTTGGGTAGAAACCCCTCTTTTGCTATAAAGGCTCATGATATGATTTATGCTGCAAAACTAATTTCAAATATCAATTATCCATTAATAAATTATCAATTAGTTTTGCACCCACTTTATATGACAGTACATTACGATATTCAGCACCTGCCCGTATTTAAAAATGCCGTTGTTACCATTGGTACATTTGATGGTGTTCATACAGGCCATCAGCAAATTATTCAACTGATGAAGGAAGAAGCCAGCCGCATTAATGGCGAAACGGTTATTATTACTTTTCATCCTCATCCCAGGCAGGTAATAGCTGCCCGTCAATCGGAAGTGTTTTTACTGAATACCATTCAGGAAAAAATTACACTGTTGGAGAAATATGGTATACAACATTTAGTAGTAACGCCCTTTACGGAAGAGTTTTCTTTGCAGCCTGCAGAGGAATACATTGAAAACTTTCTGGTAAAAACTTTTCACCCACATACCATTATAATTGGCCACGATCACCGCTTTGGAAAAAGCCGCAGCGGAGATTTTGATTTGCTACAGGAAAAAGCCAATCTGTACAATTATGTTGTAAAAGAAATCCCGGGTTTTATGCTGCAAAATAATACCATCAGCTCTACCAGCATAAGACAAGCCTTGTTAAAAGGCAATATTGAAACCGCCAATAAATACCTTGGCTATCCATACTTTTTCAGTGGCGAGGTAGTTGAGGGCAATAAACTGGGCCGCACCATTGGATATGCTACTGCCAACTTATTTATTGAAGAAGATAAAAAGTTAATTCCGGGCAATGGTGTGTATGTAGTGCAGGTGCAATTGAATGAAAAAGATGTGTATGAATCTATTGCCAATGCAGCATCACAGCTTTTAACCGGCATGATGAATATTGGTATTCGCCCAACAGTTGAGGGCACCATGCGGATGATTGAAGTAAATATTTTTGACTTTGATAAGGAAATTTATGGAGATACCTTAACGGTGATGATTTTAAAACGCCTTCGCAACGAACAAAAATTTTCGGGGCTGGATGAATTAAAAGGGCAGCTTGCAAAGGATAAAGAGCAGGCAGTTCAATTTTTGGGAGCGTACTGATAAGCTGGTGCTATCTTAAGAATAAAATGACATCTCGATTTGTGAATCGACAGCTATTGGATGGTGAAATATTCACCATTGACCATTGACCATTCACCATTGCCCGTTCACAATTCCTTACCCCATCATCTTCACCACCATTTCCCTCATTAAAGATGCGTCGGAAGTGCCCATATCATTGATGCCAACACTTTTAAGGTTGTACTCGTGTAGTAACAACAACACCCTTTCCACACCCTCGTAGGAGTATTTTTTTATTGCAGAAAGCGCATCTTTAGCGGCAAAACTGTTGTTGTAAAACAAGGGTTTGATGGCGTTTTCACTTTTATCTGCCATACCAAAAATGGCATATAGCTTACTAAAATAGTTATAGATAGCAGGCAAAACAGCCTGAATAGGGCCGGCCTTGGGGTTTCCTTCAAAATAATTGATAATACGGATCGCTTTTACAAGGTCTTTTTTACCAATGGCATCCTGCAGTTCAAAAGCATTGTATTCCTTGCTTACACCAACATATTTTTCAATATCATCTTCTGTAATACTTTTTCGCTGGCCAAGGTTTACAGCTACTTTTTCTATTTCATTAACAATGCGGCTAAGGTCATTCCCTAAATGCTCTGTAAGTAACAACGTTGCCTTTGCATTCATGCTAAGCTGTTGCGATTGCATATAACTGGTTACCCAATCTACCAGTTTGTAATCCCTTATTTTTTCTGAATTAAATACTTCGCCATTTTTTTTGACTGCCTTGTACAATGCTTTCCTTTTATCCAGTGTTTTTTCTTTGTGACTCACCACAAAAATTGTAGATGTCAGTGGATTATTAATATACTGCTCCAGTTTTTCGATATCCCTCATGTGCTGGGCTTCTTTGAGCAATACAACCTGCCTTTCTGCAAACATGGGGTAACGCATGCAGGCATTTACTATATCGCTCCAGTTGGCATCTTTACCATAAAAAACTGTCAGGTTAAAACTTGCTTCGCTTTCAGGTAAAATATTATGTTCGGCAAAATTCATCACCAGGTCAATGTAATAATCCTCCTCACCTTCCAGCCAGTACAAGGGTTTGTAGAGGTTATTTTTCCAATCGCCTAAAATTTTTTCTGCTGACATAATGGTGCAAATGTAGGCTTACACAATAGAAATAAAATAGGGAGAAATAAACATTTCTCCCGGAAAATTTATACAAATTCAAATTAATAGTGTTTAAAATTTAATTCCCCGGAATAAAATTATCATTTTTGAACAATCACTTTAATATCAGCTAGTTTATTTATAGGGTTGGTTACCTGAAGTTGATAACTGCCGCTCAATAAGTTTTGGGAAGATTCAATTGAAACTTTACTTGAACCACCAAAATAACTTATTGTTTTAGCTGTAATTAATTGCCCTGCATTATTCAATAACCTTAAATAGTATAAGCCCTTTTTATTATCATTTATTTGCAATCCGATAGTATTGGTGGTAACCGGATTGTTGATTACAAAAAATCCTGTTGTGCGGATTAATACTTTAATATTAACCAACTTGCTGTAGGCAATAATACCATCATTACTAATACTTTTTATTCTGTAAAAATAATTTCCTGATGGAGGATTTACATCTACCCATCTGTAAGTTATTGAATCTGGATTGTTACCCTTACTTTTTAAACTTCCCACGGTGGAAAAAACCTTGCTTTCATTTGATCTTTCTATTTCATAGCGGCTGATATTTAGTTCATCTGCTATTTTCCAATCCACGGCAATATCATTTTCAATCAAATTCCCTTTTATTTTAACGTAATCTACAGAGGGTCTCCATATCAACCTAAACCTGTTTGCAACAAAAGTTAAACTGTTTGACGTAATACTGAAATCATACCTGGTAGTATCTTTAAGATTAATGGGAGATTTTTTATTTAAGAATAAATCTTCCAGAAAAACTGCAGTACCCTCAGGTACGGCTATATCATTCATCACTAATTCCAGCTGATAGTTTTTCAGTTTCATCTGGCTCATCCTGAATGCAATGGTATCTGTTTTATTGATTGTTTGCCTTCTGTCAAGTGCAAGCAATTCTCCATTATTAAATATTCCAAAATTTTCTGCAAAATTGAGCATTTTATTCATGTCCGTACCATCATTTGTATTGCTGTAAGATGAATCAAAAAGTACTAATGCTCCATCGTTTATAGAAACAGTATTGTCTGCATTTTTTGCCAATAAACTAATGCGTAATTGCTCGTTTTGTTTTGCAGGCCTGAATTGCTTAATGTCACTGCTGGTAGATTTATTTGATTCCAGCATGGTTATTTTTGTAGCAGCCCCGTTATAGTTAATTACAAACGCAGAACCAGATTGGATATCACCAGTAGCACTTAAATTACTACTGCCGCCGGTTAAAACAGTCTTATCATATAAACCAGAACTACTATTATAACTTAACCCTATCCAACCGCCAACACCATTGCTGCCAGTAATATTGGGGTCCCACAAATAAAAGCTATTTAAAACCCCAGCGCTGCTGTTTGCAATATTGCTGATGATTTTTTTAAAATTTATTGCAGATGCATATGGATTTGAAATAACCCTAAAATTGGAAGAACCAACAGTATATTTTGTTCCTAATGTAAGATCTGTTTGACCAATATTGAGATTGCCTTTTACACGCAATATGGTAGATGAAGAAGCAGCACCAGTTCCTGATGAAAGTAGTGTACTCCTATCCCCTCTTACAAAAAGAAAATATCCTGGTTGGTCGGCAACATTGCCAGCATTGGCTGTAGTAGCGTAATTGGTGCCGGTTGGTATGCCGTTCCAGCCGGTATTGTTTAAATACCGCATTGAAGTATTTGCATTAATACCCTGATCGTAGCCATTGGTTGCAGTACTTCCATAAGTGATGTGCGTGCCATAACCCGGATTGGGATTTACAGTTACATTAATATTGTTAGCTGTTGCCCCTTCCTGCCAGGAAGAATTGATAGTAACATTGCTTGCTTTGGTAACGGGTGCAGATAATAAGCGCCATGCCCTTCTACCTGGAATATATCTTTCAATTACTACCAACCCGCTGATATTGTTGCCGCTATTAACAGAATTATTTGTAACATCAGCAATTCTTGCAGTTGCAGTAGCCGTGGATAAAAGTGTTAAATTATCGTTGGTAGTAATTATTGAATTATTTACATTTCCAAATGATACAGCACCCGAAATTTTTAACATGCCACCTGCGGAATTTAATGATATCCCGGCTGCGTTCGTTGTTGTTAAATTAGCAACCGTATTCGATACAAAATTATTTCCACTAATTGTCTGTGCAACAGCACCGATCATTTCAATAGTACCTGCGGTTGAATTAATTCCGTTGGTACTTGATAATGTTCCGGCAATTTTAAGTGTGCCACCAGAAACAGTTACCAAGGCAGCACCACCTGTTTGAACTGTTAGATTTTTTACTGATACTGTGGTTGTAATATTGGGATAATAGGTAAGTCCGGTTGGAATGGTAACATCAGTTGATGAAGTGGGAATAGTGCCACCACACCAGTTGGAGGTATTTGTCCAATTGTTATTGGAATTATTCCCTAACCAAATACCTGATGCCAAAACACTGACATTAATTGTATTGGTTGAAAGAGGATCTCCGGTGGCACTAACGGAGCATGTAATTGTATAGTTATTTGCAGCAGGGGTTATACTCGTTGAAGCAGATGTTGTAGAACTTGTAGGATTGTTGGTAAAAGTTCCGGAAGAGGGACTAATTGACCAAGTATAAGTGTAAGCAACGGCTGATGTCTTGTCCGGAGTTATTGTAAGTGATAATCCACTACCGCTACATACCGGAGAATTACTTGTAATTGTAAATTTTGGTAACCCACCCAATGTATTAAATTGTCCAAAAGAAAAAGCTGCATTATTCGAATTGTTACTAGATACGGAAATTACTGTAGTACCAATAATTAATCTCTGAGAAGCATTTCCGTTTCCACTTGTTGGTTGAAGTCCTGGGGCTGGATTATTAATAGTTATGCTTGTACCAGCAGCAAATGTTAAATCATTATTATTAGTCCAAAATATTTGCCCCGAAGGTCCATTAATTATTACACTTGTAAACCCAGATAAACTTACATTCGATGATAAATTAAGTGTGCCATTAATTGTTAATACACCAGAGCCACCAGTAATGGTACTTGCATCAATGGAAGTACCAGCATTGATGGTATAATCAGCTTTTGCATCTGGCGTAAAACCTAATATGTTTATGGAAGAAAAAAGTACTAATAATACTAAACGGGTAAATTCTTTTTTGTGGTACAAATTATTCATTTATTAATTTTTTTGGTCAATATGCTGGCAGGAAAACAAATAAAATCCCGTTTTTTTTTAATACTGCGTTAAAATTAAAACCTCCATCATCAGGTAATTTATTAGCTAAATTTTAATATTTCAATAAATTTAATTTCTTTTATATTATAAAAACGTTATTGTTAGGTTATCGTTCGCCAATATTATACCAACTAAAAAAAAATTGATCTTCAATTAGTTAGCTGGCTTTGTTATCAAAATTAATTCTGTAAATAAGAGTTTATTTCTAAATTTTGGAACAGGAAAGCGTTACATCATTGTAATTTACCGGGTTATTTACGTTAGATAGGTATTTAGTAATCTGATCTTTAAAAGTTGCTTTGAATGCTGTTTATCCATTGGTTTATTTTTGCATTTTTAAAAAACCTTTCCTTGTTTTAAGAATAGAATCCTAATTTACTCTCCTATAAAAAAAAACTTTGGCAGGGGAACTGAAAAATAAATTTGTTTATCAACTCATTTTATCTGGTACGCAGGTTTTGTTGCCACTCATTTCATACCCTTATATCACCAGGATTTTAGGCCCGGTTAATCTTGGAAAAATAAACTACGTTGATTTTTTATCTCAGCTATTCATCATTTTTGCTGCATTCGGTATTCCGGTTTATGCAATCCGGGAGATAGCTGTGGTAAGAAACGATGCTGTTAAACGGGCGGCACTCATTCAGGAAATGGTATTGCTACATAGCTTATTTGCCCTGTTAGCTGCAATCATTTTTATTTTGGTTACAATCGGTCAATGGAATTCAAGTCGCCTGCTATATGTATTTGCATTGGCTAACATCTTACTAAGCGCATATTCATTTGAATGGTATTTACAAGGAATGGAAGCATTTCGTTTTGCAGCCATCAGAACGATTTGCGTTAGAATTGGAATGTTAGTTGCATTTTTTATGCTGATAAAAAACGCCCATGACTATCCATATTATGCGGGTATATTCACTACTGGTTTTTTGTTACTGTCAGTAATTAATGGTTACAAAGTTGTTACGGACAATCATTTTGTAAAGCAACCTTTGCAATTACGAAAGCATCTTCGCCCATTATGGCATTTTTTTCTTACTACTTCAGCTATAAGTATCTATATATATTTTGATACCATCCTATTGCAGCAGCTAACGCATAATGAGCAGGCTGTAGGTTATTATACAACCATAATAAAATTGGTAAAAATTTGCCTGGTGGTACTGATGGCAGTGGGTTCTGTGTTAATGCCAAGGTTATCCTATTTAGCAAGTACGGGTAACACTGCAGCTATAAAATTTCACCTCGATAAATCACTCTTATTTATTGTTACGCTGGGTATTCCAATCAGTACAGGGTTGTATTTACTTGCCCCAGAAATAATCGCAGTAATTGCCGGCGAAGCTTTTTTACCTGCTTTGCCTGTCATGAAAACTCTGGCATTACTACCGTTGGCAATTGGGCTTAGTAATCTATTTTGTTTTCAAACTCTGATACCTTTTAATAAGGAAAAAATATTTTTAAGGTCTGTGGTTATTGGTGGTATTGCCAGTGTAGGGCTCAATTTATTATTGATTCCCTACCTGTCAGAACAAGGATCAGCCTGGGCTAATATCATTACAGAAACAATTATTTCAATATTAACCGGATGGTATGCTTATAAAATCATTCGGTTTTCTATTGCACCCCGGGTAATAATACAAACTATTATTACCTGCTTATTGTTTGCACCATTAATTCTTTTATGCCGTTCAGTTTTTAGTTCCTCCCTGTATATATTACTGGCGGCCATCAGTTGCTGTGTGGTACTTTATGGAGTTTTACAATACTTTCTTTTTCGCAACGCTGCTGTAAGGGAAACAATGGCTTTTGTTATTCAAACGCTAAAACCTTAATCATAAAATCATTGCAACATCAACCAATATATTTTGTAGCAGAAACCTTTGAACAGCATTTGTACAATGCAGGTATTGTACGCATGCATCAGGAGGAAATATTAAAAGCTGCCGACTGCAAGCCCCTTATTTTTAAATACAGTGACAAAAAAGCTGTTTTGTATAAAATAGCAAGAATTATTCAGTGTTGCAGGATGGTATTTAGTTTGCCAAAACATAGCCAGGTGTTGTTTCATTTTCCATTGCAGGCTTCCATTTACAACTTGTTGCTTACATTAATTCAATTAAGGGGAATAGGCACAGTGGCATTGATTATAGATATAGATGGCCTGAGGGATAATGACAATAAATTGTTTAAAGAGGAAATAAAACTGCTCAAAAAATTCTCTTTGCTGGTGGCACACAATGCAGCCATGAAAAATATCTTGTTGCAACAGTTGCCTTCATCAAAAATCAGCTGTATAGAGATATTTGATTATCCCGTAAAACCTTCTTTACGAGTTGTAAAAAGGTCCAATACTGTTTGCTTTGCGGGAAATTTAAACAAAGCAACATTTGTGAATAATCTTTATCAAATTCCAACTTCCAACTTTAATATTTATGGACCTTTCCCTGATGTTTTATTAATAGACAGTGATAATGTTTTTTACAAGGGAGTTTTTACACCAGATGAATTACCTGCTGAATTGGAAGGCAGTTTTGGCCTTGTATGGGATGGTGAATCAATTGATGAATGTGAAGAATATTTGCGATACAATAATCCTCACAAATTAAGCCTGTACCTCGCTGCAGGATTACCTGTAATTGTTTGGAAGCAAAGTGCCATTGCTGCTTTTGTAAATTTGTATAATATTGGTTTTACTGTAAATAGCATTAAAGAAATACAAGAAAAAATACAACAAATCAGCACAGAAAGTTTTAATACAATGCATCAAAATGCACAGGCTATTGGAAAAAAAATTGCCGGTGGCTTTTTTTTGAAATCTGTAATTGATTTACTTAAAACAGAATAATATTTAGTGACATTGCTAATTTTTTATTATGCTTGAATACGCATCAGTAATAGAACTTCCTACAACAGTATAATTATACAAAACACTTGCAGCAGCAGCAATTGCTGGCCGGTTATAATGATGGTATCCATCCATCATTTGTTGCATTGCTTTTACAAGTTCAGCAATGTTTTCTTTTTCAACCAGCAATCCATTGTTGTGGTTAATAACCTCTGCAAGACCGCCAACACGGCTGCTGATTACGGGCAAACCACAGCACAAGGCTTCCAGAACAATGCAGGGTAAATTTTCGTACCGGCTAAATAGCAACAATGCTGAGGATTGTTGCATTCGCCAGGCTACTTCGGTATAGGGAATTTCTTTTTCAAAATAAACGGTTTCGTTTAACAAACCTAAATCATCTGCTATGTTTAGTAATTCGGAATTCATATTACCAATCATTTCTAATTCAAATTGATAACCCAGATTTTTTAGTTGTCTGCATGCCTGTAAAATACCTTCCGGATTTTTTGGGTAGTTCATGTACGAAGGATGTATGAAGCGAAAAACCGGCGGTAAAAAAGCTTTATAAAAAAAAAGGTTGGTATCTACAACATTGGGAATTACACAATAAGGTAATTTTACAAAATCTCTATTGATGGTTTCTCCCAAATCGTTTGTAACTGGTAAAAGCAATGAAGCATTTTTCAACACTTTACTATTAAGCCGTAGATAGAGTTTTCCCATTTCATAAATATTGGGCTTACTTATCTGGTAATATCCCGACCAATGTTCAGTAACAATATACGGCACCCCATATTTTTTTTTCAGTATTCTTGCAAACATACCAGCCTTCATGGCAACATGCACATGCACCAAATCCGGCAAACCTGCTGATTCTTTAATTTTGTTAAATATTTTTTTTTGAAGTGAAATGTATTTGCGCTGGGAGAATATTTTTTCTAGAAATCCTGTCCATCGGCCCCGTCCATAATAAGCTGTGTAAATATGGAGTTTACCTATTCGCTTTTGTTGAATGTCTGCCTTATACCCTTTCATGGCATCATCTTTAATAATAGCTATTACAGTCAGTTGCTTTACAAAAGGCGCAACAGCATTTGCATGCCGTTCAATAAAATCACCTGTGGTAGGGTTGGTTCGGTTTGGGAACCAACTGGTAAGCCATACAACATTCATAGGTTCAAAAGTATTAAATGATGGCGAGTAATGTTGCTAAAATAAAATTGCAAAAAGTATTTTTTAGCTAATACTTTTAATGGGCAGGATAAAAACTAATTTTATATTTGAACCATTATCAGCACTACTATTTTAAGTTATGGCATTTTTAAAAAAGATAAATTTCCGGGCAAAAGCAATAGCCAACACCGGGTTTGGCAACAATAACTCCGCCTATGGTGGGCGCTTTATAAATAAGGACGGCCTGCCTAATGTTGAAAAAAGAGGACTGTCTTTTTTTGAACGTTTTAGCTGGTTTCATACCATGCTTCAGTTGCCTAATTATAAATTTTTAGGGTTAGTGATACTGTTTTATGCGTTGGTAAATTTACTTTTTGCACTTATATACCTGTTTATTGGTCTAGAGAATTTGAGTGGTATGAACGCCAATACCTTCTGGGAAAAATTTGGTGAAGCTTATTTTTTCAGTGCTCAAACCTTTACTACCGTTGGTTATGGGCGTATAAATCCTACCGGTTTTTATGCCAGTGCAGTGGCTTCTATTGAGGCATTAATGGGTTTGCTAAGTTTTGCTATTGCTACAGGTTTACTTTATGGGCGGTTCAGTAAGCCAAAGGCTTATTTAAAGTTTAGCAACAACGCCATTCTTGCACCTTATAAAGATGGCCTTGCAATTATGATGAGAGTTGTTCCGTTTAAAAACAACAATTTAACCGACGCTGAGGCAAGGTTATCGGTAGGGCTAACCCTGGAAGAAAATGGTATCCCAACCAATAAATTCTTTTTGATGGATCTTGAATATAGCCGTGTAAATGCGCTTACTTTAAGCTGGACCATTGTGCATCCGATTAATGAAGACAGTCCTTTTTATAAATTTTCAAAAGATGATTATCGAAATTGCACAGGAGAAATTCTGGTATTTGTAAAAGCATTTGATGATATGTTTAGTAACACAGTGGTGTCCCGTTCATCTTATACATTAAATGAAATAGTATTGGGCGCCAGGTTTTTACCGATGTACCATAAAAATAGAGAAAGCAACAAAACTATTTTAGATCTTGATAAATTGAATGCCTTTACAGAAGTGGATATCAGTGCTCATTTAAACGGAGAGAATGTTTTACCCGGATAAGACCAGTTAATTTTATTCTGATGTATTGTGTAGTACCTTCCAAATGTTGCAACTAAAATTTTGGCAGCATCTGCCGGATATTTTGTTTAGCCGTTTAGGCGTACAGGCGTTTTTTTGCTAACCCTACTTTTGAAATGCCTAACGGCGATTTAATCCCAAACAATGTAAAAATACCTTTTATGTAATCCCGAAATCTAAACTGAATTTGAAATAAAAAATCCCCGATAAATAATCGGGGATTTCTCAATTGTATATTTTGCAATCTTTTAAAAACCTGTCATTTGTTTTTGCCGTAATCCATTTAAAGATGGATCTAGCTCAATTGCTTTATCACACATGCCCTGTCCTTTATCTTTTTGTCCCATTTTTTGAAAACACAACCCTGCCTGATAAAGTGCCTTGCCATCTTTAGTATCCATTTCCATTAACTTTTGGCAGTACCCCAACGACTTGTCGTACAGCTTTCCATTGTAATACGCTTCAGCTATATCCCTTAACAATTCTTTGTTATCAGGTTTTTTTTCCAATAACCCGAGCAACATCTTTTCTCCTTCATCAAAATGACCCGAATAGATGTAGGCGTATCCTAAATTTTCAACAAAATCACTCTTTTGAGGATAACCTTTTTCTGCTGCTTTATTAAAAAATACTACTGCATTTTTATAGTCGGTTAAAGTGTAATAAATCATGCCCAACTCGTATATCCAGGTATTTTTATCGGTGTTTAATAAGATGGCTTTATTGTAGTATGGCACTGCATTTTTAAATTGCTCCATATCTAAATAGCTTCTGGCCAATGTGTAAGTTGCCTCTGCATCTGTTGGATTTTTAGCCAAAAAACTCAACAAACCTTTAATGGCATTTCCATAATCCTCCTCATGGTAATTACACATGGCAATTATTTTTTCAGCATTTAAACAACCAATACATTTGCCCGCAAGCTCCTTTGCCTTTGCATATTGATGGTAATTGTAATAAATTTCCATTAACTCTTTAGCGGCTGCTGTATTAGCTGGTTCTAGTTCAAGCACCTTATTAAAATTACCGAGGGCATTATCAACCTTGCGCATTTCTAAATTTATATAGGCATTCTCCATGTATGCCTCTTTATATTTATTATTGAAATGGATTGCTTTATCTAATGATTTTGAAGCAACTAACAGCTGTTTGGCAGTTTTTTGCTCTATGGCTTTTTGAAAATAAAATTGAGCGCTATCCAACTGTGCAAATAAATTAACACATGCCAATAGCAGTGCTGCTGAAATGGGGGTCTTTTTCATACAAGGGATTTAAATCAATAATTATTCCAAAAAAGGATTAAGGTTTAATGGAACACTATTCCTGCTAACGCCGGCAAGTGGCAATTTATTTCATACATGTTCAACTTTTTATCCACCAATGTTACCTCCGGGGATGGGTTATAAACATTGCCTGTTCCATAAAAATCAAGGCTATCACTGTTAAAAATTTCAATCCAGGATGATTTACCATTCACTTTTATTTTCCAGTCCATTCTAACAACGGGTGTCATATTTAATACAATTAAAAGGTCGTCCTTTTTCTTTTTTCCCTTTCGCCTGTAAACAATTACACCTTCATCGGAATGATGCAGATCAACCCATTCAAAGCCACCCATTTCAAATTGCAATTCGTGCATTGCCGGCTGATCAGCATATAATTTATTCAATGCTCTTACACATGCCTGTAATTTTGAATGACAGTCAAATTGAAGTAATCCCCAGTCTATTTCACTTTTGTAATTCCATTCTGTTGTTTGCCCAAACTCATCACCCATAAACAACAATTTGCCACCTGGATGTGTAAACATGTAGGTATATAACAAACGGAGGTTAGCAAACTTTTGCCATTCATCTCCCGGCATTTTATAAATCATCGGACTTTTTCCATGCACTACTTCATCATGACTAAGTGGTAGCATAAAATTTTCATCATAATAATACATCATGCTGAACGCAAATTTATTTTGATGATGCTTTCTAAAAATGGCATCCATTTTAAAATAGTCCAGAGTATCATGCATCCAGCCCATCATCCATTTCATGCCAAATCCAAGCCCGCCCTGAAAGGTAGGCCTGCATACGCCTGGCCAATCGGTAGCTTCTTCCGCAATGGTTTGTACATCCGGAAAATCTCTGTAAATAGTTTCGTTTAATTCCTTTATAAATGCAATGGCTTCTATGTTGCCATTACCTCCAAATTCATTTGGTTCCCACTGCCCTTCATTCCTTGAATAGTTAAGTTTCAACATGGAGCTTACAGCATCTACCCGTATGCCATCAATGTGAAATTTATCAAACCAAAACCTGGCACTGCTGATTAAAAATGATTTTACTTCTCCCCGCTTATAATTAAAAATATAACTGTTCCAGTCTGGATGAAAGCCTTTGCGCATGTCGGCATACTCGTAGGTATGTGTTCCATCAAACATAAAAAGACCGTGTGCATCATAAGGAAAATGAGAAGGTACCCAATCTAAAATAACCCCAATACCAGCTTCGTGAAATGCATCTACCATTGCCATAAAATCTTCAGGCGATCCAAACCTGGAGGTAGGTGCAAAAAAACCCGTTCCCTGGTAGCCCCAGCTGCCATCAAAAGGATGCTCCATTACCGGCATCAATTCTATATGCGTAAAGCCCATATCCTTTACATAGGGCACCATTCTTTCTGTAATTTGCTGATAGGAATTATAGGTCTCCTCATCATTTTTATCGGGCCGCATCCAGCTGGCTAAATGAACTTCATACACACTCCACGGCGCATCAAGGGCATTATTTTTTATCCGCTTGCTCATCCAATCTTTATCTTTCCAATCATAGCCCAATTCCCAGGTAATAGATGCCGTCATTGGTCGCTTTTCCCAAAAGTTGGCATAAGGGTCGCCTTTATCAATTTCTACACCTTTAAAACCTTTTATATGATATTTATACGCTTCACCTTTTTTAAAATGAGGAATAAATCCTTCCCAGATACCGGAATTATCCAGTCTTACAAATAATGAATGTACACCCTTCTTCCAATCATTAAAATTACCAACCACACTTACTTTGGTGGCATTGGGTGCCCATACGGAAAAGTAATAACCGGGCGTATCCAATACTACGGCTGGTTTGTTACCAAACAATTCATACCCATTGTACAAAGTTCCATTTTGGAAATTTGTGATATCCTCTTCAGTTAACAGGGAATAATTCCACACAGGTTTCGTACTGTCAACAAAATGGATATCCTCATACTTTTTTATTGAAGTGGTATTTTCTTTTTTCATAAACATTTTTTGATGGGTATAAAATAGTCTAAACGTTTCTAAGATAACTGTTTTATTGTATAACGGCTTACCTGTTTTTTTATACTTTTCGCTATCTTTTTAATAACCTTCTTTAAAATAATTTACCGTTTGTTTTATGGATGTTGCCATTAATATAAAACTTATACAAAGTGATATACAAAAATCCAATATTTGAATTAACGTAAATTTAAGTATTGTCTTCTTCGAAAGAAGATTTATTTAAGCAGATTTACAATGCATTTAAAAAATCCCCAACCAAACTACTGCAAATGAAGAAAATAACCAGATTACTTATACCCCTACTATTATTTTTTACGGAGTATGCCAATGCGCAATCAATATCAGGAAAAATATTTGACAGCACCAATAGTAAAAGCATTACAAATGCAGTGGTAGCAGTTATAAAGCCCGTAGATTCTATCTTGATAAAATTTATAAGAACAAACAAGGAGGGAGATTTTGAATTAAAAAATATTCCTGCTGGAAAGTATATTTTAATGATAACGCATCCTCTATATGCAGATTTTGTAGATGATATTATCACTACGGAGAAAGGTCTTCAGTTAAATACAGTTTCTTTTATTCCAAAAAGCAAGTTGTTGCAAGAAGTAATTATAACATCCGGGTCGCCTATAAAAATTAAGGGAGATACTATTTCTTATACAGCAGACAGTTTTAAAGTGAGTGCCAATGCGAATGTGGAAGAGTTACTAAAAAAACTACCAGGCATACAGGTTGATAAGGATGGCAAGATAAAAGCCATGGGTGAGCAGGTGAAGAAAGTATTGGTGGATGGGGAAGAATTTTTTGGTGATGACCCAGGCATGGCAGTAAAAAATTTAAGGGCAGATGCGGTAAAGGAAGTACAGGTGTATGATAAAAAAAGTGAACAGGCAGAATTTACCGGTATTGATGACGGTCAAAAACAAAAAACCATTAATCTTAAATTAAAAGAAGATAAAAAGAAAGGGTACTTCGGTAAATTGGATGCAGCAGCCGGGCCACAAAAAAGTATTGATAACCGTTACAACAGTAATGCGTTGTTCAATGCATTTAAAGGAAAACGAAAGTTATCTGCGTTTTTACTTAACGGCAATACCGGGCAGGATGGATTGAACTGGCAGGATAATGAAAAGTTTGGAGGAGATAATGACAATGTAAGTATGAGTGTGGATGAAGAAGGCGGTATGATGTATATGTGGCGTGGCGGTGGCAGTGATGATGAACCTAATATAAATACACAAAACGGGTTTATCAATAATTTTAATGCAGGAGTTCATTATTCTAATAAATGGGATGATAAAAGAACGTTAACGCTATCGCCCAAGTATAACAGACAGTTGTACAACAACCAACAATCAACTTTTACACAGAGACAGGTAGGAGATTCTATTTTGAATGAAAACAATATTTTGAATCAGAATGTAAACAGGTATAATTTAAAAAATAACCTGAGTTACGATATTAAATTCGATTCGAGCAACAGTTTAAAAATGACGCTAAAAGCTAATTTTTATCACACAGAAAGTACAGAAGAAAGTGTTTCAGAAACAAGGAGCAACACAGACATAATCAAAAATAAAACGCTAAAATTATTAAAGCAAAATTCAGATAAAAATGCAATTACAGCAAGCGCCATCTTTCGGCATAAGTTTAAAAAAGCGAGGCGGACTTTCTCGGTAAATACAGACTGGAACAGGGTTAGCACAGATGGACTTAATTTGTTGCAAGCCAACAACCAGTCATATCTTGATGGCCTATTGTCAGCTACCCAGTTACAAAACCAACAAATAGCTATTGACAAATCAACCAAAAACATAACAGCCAAAGCTGTTTATACAGAACCCTTAAATAAAAAATACTCTTTGGAAC
>JAYTTM010000765.1:0-1267 GCA_043745055.1 Chitinophagaceae bacterium
GAAGAAAATTTAAATTGCTATTCGAAATTGGGTGCAACTTCATTAAAAGAATACTTTAGGGCCCTGGCTCGTTTCTGTTTTGTAACAACGGGTTTTAACCCGTTGTTACAAAAAATCTGATGGACGATAGCCGTAGGCTCGGCACATATATTAGTGTAAATTATTACAACTACATGGATTAATTATTTGTTTCAGCTCTCTATGTATGTACCAAACCTACTGTTCTCACTATAATTTCTCTTACTTACTCAATGGGTTGAAACCATTGTTACAAAATTGTCCGGGGCTACGCCTCTTTTCACCAAATTTCGAATAGTTATTGTAAAAATATATGTCAAAGATAAATTGTCGCTTCCAAGACTATTCAATAGTTTCAACCTCGTTAACTCCATTAACCCGATTAACCCCATCAGCTCTATTAACCCCAACAACTTTATCAACCCTATCATCCCCACCAAAATAAAGTGTAAACTTTTTCATCATTCAAACTTCATCCTTCAATCACTTACCTTATATTTGCAGCAGGCAAGTCTTATACGACCAGCTCCTGTTGAATTCCCCCAGGACCGGAAGGTAGCAAGGGTAAATGGTTGAGCGGTGCGATGTAAGTAACTTGCCTATTTTTATGCCCCGGAATGTAGTCTGTGTGTGCTTATCAACACCCGTTTTGATCTCTAATCTTTAAGGTACATTTCTTATCTTGCAACTATTAAAAAATATATTTTAACGTATTTCGTTTATTTTACTTTTTATATACACTAATTAATTAACAATTTAAATTAAGCTCCATCAGGGGTTTGGGTTATTATGAAATTTTTTATAGATACAGCCAACCTGGCACAGATAAAAGAAGCCAACGATTTAGGAATATTGGATGGCGTTACCACCAATCCATCTTTAATGGCCAAAGAAGGCATTAAAGGCGAAGAAGCAGTAATGAACCACTACAAAACCATTTGCGAAATGGTGGATGGTGATATTAGTGCAGAAGTAATTTCTACTGATTTTGATGGAATTATTGCTGAAGGAAAAAAGCTTGCAGCCATCCACCCCAATATTATAGTAAAAGTGCCAATGATTAAAGAGGGTATAAAAGCAATCAAATGGTTTAGTGATAATGGTATCAAAACAAATTGCACCTTGATTTTTTCTGCTGGTCAGGCAATATTGGCAGCAAAAGCCGGGGCAACTTATGTATCTCCATTCATTGGCAGAATCGACGATAGCGGTTGGGATGGTATGGAATTAATTCACCAGTTAAGACAAA
>JAYTTM010000766.1:0-1265 GCA_043745055.1 Chitinophagaceae bacterium
CACCAATGCTATTAAAATAAGGCATAATTATTTGATAACCAATTAATTAAGTTGTATATTTGGTCATCAAATAAAACCAACTAAATATGATCATGAAGTTTACCACCTTCCCCGGGGGGTTCCACACCGGAACTCTTAAAAAAAGTTTTTAATTTTATTCATAACAATCAGAATTACAGTGAGTTATGTTTAAACAAAACAAATTTTACGCGTAAGTGCAAACTCACATTTGCATCCGTTGCCTTGTTAATTCTTAATCTTTTTAAAGAATCAGCAGAATACAACCTGGCTACCCTACTTCCCCAGATTGATATCAAGCCTGTAAAAGGAGCTACCTTTTCAATTGCCCGTTATAAAATAAAGCTTAGTTTTTTCCTGGAATTGAACAAAATGATGTCCGAACATATTCAAACCCTGAATCCTAAATTATGGAAGGGGTTCCGGCTCATTGCAGGTGATGGAACTACAGTTAACTTGCCGCCATCACCCAAAATCAAAGAACACTTTGGAATTTTTGCTATTTCTGAAGGCAACACACATACCTGCCTGGCGAACGCATGTATGCTTTATGATGTGCTTTCTAATCTGGTTGTAGATACCATCATTTCACCTTGCTCTATTGGCGAAGGAACACTGATGGACCACATGCTTAAAAACCCTCAGTTTTCAAATGCCATTATTCTTTTGGATAGGGGGTTTGGCTACTTTTCTACTTGCAAAAAAATTATAAATAAGCAGTTATCCTTTTGTATCCGGTTAAAGACATCGCAGTCGGATTTTGCAAAAAAAGCATTGCTGAACCCTTTGACTGAGTTTGTTACCGACTGGCTCCCGTCAGAAGGAGAGAGACTGACCTGTCGGCAAAATGGTATAGATACTGAACCTATCAAAGTAAGGGTAACAAAAATTATTCTACCTGCTGGTGAAATCGAAGTGTTGGTAAGTAATCTTTTCATTGCAGCTATAGATCAATCAGATATGCGGGAGTTATATGGTATGCGTTGGGGTGTGGAAGAAGGGTTTAAGAAATTAAAACCAAAAATGAAACTTGAACAATTCGGTTGCAGGAGATATGAAGGAGTATATCAGGAGTTTTATGCCCACATATTTATGATGAATTTAGTAACCCTTATAGGTAACGATGCGGAAGAAAAAATCATAGAAAAGACCAAAGGCAGAAAGTTGAAGTACAAATATAACTGGCAAAATGCCTTTCGCTTTGTAAGAAATAAATTTATAGACATCTTCAATATTGGCGCATTTCA
>JAYTTM010000767.1:0-1265 GCA_043745055.1 Chitinophagaceae bacterium
TATATCCGGGAGCAGTCATACCAATATTTTGAATCGCTGGAAATGCAGTTCGATATTGATTTTCCTGATGAGGTGCCTGCATTAAAACTCAGCAATGCCGAAAGAAGAAATTTGTATTTGGTTACCAGGGAAGCTTTAAACAATGCCATGAAACATGCTGGAGCTACTGCCATTCAATTAAAGCTGGAGATTACAAAAATGAATGGTTGTTTTAGCGTAACCGACGACGGAAAAGGAATGAACCTGGCAAAAATAAAAGCCGGCAGCAACGGCCTTGTAAATATGAAAAAGCGAATGGAAGATATTGGCGGAACCATTGAGTGGATGCCAATGGAAAAGGGTACGCAGGTAAAATATAGCTTTACCTTTTAAAACGTACTACTACTTTTTTCACACTTGCAAAAAACAGATATGGATTATCTTTAACCATTATGACTCCCATTATTATTATAGAAGATGATGAAAAAATAAGGAATTACTTAGCTGCATTGATAGCCGGTTCCGGTGAGTTTGATTTGCAGGCAAGTTTTGCATCTGCAGAAGAAGCGATACAATATTTTGAAAACGGAATGGGAGATTTGATTGAATTGGTATTAACCGATATTCAGTTGCCCGGTAAATCAGGCATTGAATTTATTGCCTGGCTAAAACCACTTCGTACCGATATTCAATTAATGGTTTTAAGTGCTTATGATGATGCCGATAAAGTTTTTAAAGCCTTGAAAGCTGGTGCCACCGGCTATATTCTAAAAAACACCGAAGCCACTAAATTAATAGAAGCACTCCGTGATCTGCGAAAGGGTGGTAGCCCCATGAGCAATGAAATAGCCCGTAAAGTTGTCAATGCTTTTCAGCAGGAGATTGTTTACAAAGATGCCAAAGAGGATTTATCCGACCGGGAAAGAGAAGTGCTGCAATGGCTCGCCAAAGGTTTTAGTTATAAAGAGATTGCTGCCAAATTATTTATTTCTGTAGAAACAGTTCGTACCCACATCCGCAATATTTACGAGAAACTACACGTGGCCAATAAGATGGAGGCCTTGCGGAAAACAGGCCTTCGCTAGTATCCTACTACTTTTTTCACACTTTTTATCACAACTGTTTAGTATTTCTTTGACTCTAAATCTAAACTGTATGCACAAGAAAAAATTAAGCACTTTCATGTTAATGATGGTTATTGCCACATCCATTTTTGCCCAGGCAAATTTCCCGGTATCCTGGGATACTAAATTTGAAAACGATGCCGACTACTGGAAGTACACATC